>JAQTLJ010000090.1 GCA_028714935.1 Candidatus Margulisiibacteriota bacterium
ACGGCTTATGGATCGCTGTTAGTCCCGGTTGCGGTGGGCCGACGTAGCTAAGCTGGTAGAGCAACGTATTTGTAATCAGTAGGTCGCCAGTTCGATTCTGGCCGTCGGCTTTATATCGGGACATCAGTAGGTTGGTTAAATCCCTCTCGGCGGCTATGCCACTATTATAAAACCCTCATGCGCTTTTTGCGGCATCTTCTCAAGGGAATTTCAATTGTGTTATAATAGCTTTCAAGTAGCCAAGCCGACGTAGCTCAGTTGGTAGAGCAGCTGTTTCGTAAACAGCAGGTCGCCAGTTCAATTCTGGCCGTCGGCTTTTTGCATCGGGACAGTGCAAATATTATGAAATTCAAAACCGTCAAAGTCGGCAACCTCCGGACGAACTGTTACATTATTTTTGATGAGCATAACGGAGAAGGGGTGATCGTTGATCCGGGGGATGAAGCAGCCAAGATCCTGCCGGAGATAGCAGAGCTGAAGGTCCGCTACATTATCATAACCCACGGCCATCCCGATCATTTTGGCGCGCTCGATGAGCTGAAAAAAAAGACCGGAGCGCCGCTGCTCATGAATAGCGGCGACAACTGGTTCTTTAATCCTGACAGGACGATCAAAGAAGGGGATGAAATAAGCTTTGGCAGAGTGACCTTGAAAGTTCTGCAAACCCCCGGACATTCCCGGGGGGGTGTTTGTTTATATGCGCCGGGATATTTGTTCAGCGGCGACACTTTATTTGCCGGGACCTGCGGCCGGACTGACTTGCCCGGCGGCTCCGCCGAGGCAATGGCGAAATCCTTAAAAAAATTGGCGCAGCTGCCGGGTGAGACAATGGTCTTTCCGGGGCATGATGAATTTACAACTATCCAGCAGGAAAAGGAGCGAGGCACGCTTGGCTGATAATTTATATCTATTTTATGGCGACGAGGAATTCCTGATCAAAGAGAAGATCGCTGAATTAAAAAACAGCTTGTCCGGTCAAGCTTTGAATGTTGAGCAGCTAGACGGGGAAGACGTTGATCTGGAGACAATAACTTCGGCGCTGCAGACCCAGTCCTTGCTTTTTGGCGGCAAACTATTGATCATTAAAAATGCTGATTTGAGTTCCAAGGTGTGGGTCGAGGCGGCGCCCGCCTTGAAAAATATCCCTGACGGGACCACCGTCGTGATCTGGTCGGAAGCGGTTGATAAAAGATCAAAAACTTATAAACTGCTCGATGAGGTCGGCCGGGTTTGTGAATTCCGGACCTTTGCCGACTGGGAGCAGGATCAGGTAATTGCCTGGATAATGCGGCGCAGCAAGGAGCTGGGGAAAGAGATCGACCGGCCGGCGGCGATACGTCTGCAGGAGATCTGCGGCAACAGCTTGATGAAACTAGCGGCGGAAATCGATAAGCTGGTCACATTTATCGGCTCACGCCCGTCGGTGGAAGCGGCGGATGTAGAGCAACTTGCTTCCGCCGGCGAGATCAGCGTGTTTGAGCTGACCGACGCGGTGGCTGATAAAAACCTGCGCCAGGCTTTAAATATATATCGAACACTATATAAGAATAAAGTTGAGGTGTTCCGTTTGCTCTCGCTTTTGGCCAGTCAATTCCGCACCATGCTGCTGGTGAAAAAAGAGAACAATCCGATGAAGATCGCGCAATTGGTCGGCACGAGCCCTTATTTTGTGAAGAAATGTCTGCAGAAAGCCGGTAAATTTAACGAGCCGGAACTTAAGCGCGATCTGGAAATGCTGCTCGAGACCGATCTGAAACTGAAAAGCGGCGAGGAGCAGCTGTCGGTCTTTGAGCTGCTGCTGGCCTCGCTTTGCGGTAGCTAAAATGGAAAAAAGATCGAGATTGTTATTGCTGTTTTCGGTTTTTGTCTTCTTTTTTGTCGTCATTATCATCCGGCTGGTATTCCTTCAGGTCCTGGGCCATGAATTTTATGAAAAAAAGTCGTTGGATCAGCGGACTCGCATCATTGATCTGGCGGCGCAGCGGGGGGATATATTTGACCGCAACGGAAATATCCTGGCGACTTCAATTGACACTTATTCGATCTATCTGGCAAGGCGGGGTTGGATCGCCAGGAAACTGCCGCTCCGGGAAGCGGAGCAGCTGCAAAGGAGCGATCCGAAGAGTCTGAACCTGCTCAAAGAAAAAAAGCGGATCTATCCAAAAGGGAGGATCGCCGCCCAGGCGATCGGTTTTGTCGGTCTGGACAACAGCGGTCTGTCCGGAATTGAGCTGGCGTATGATGAGTATTTAAAGGGGAAAGAGGGCCGGGTCATTACCGAAGGTGATCCGGAAGGAAAAGAACTGTATGGCGCTTTGCGTGAGCTGGAACCGGGCAGCGACGGGATGAGCTTAACATTGACCATTGATGAAAATATTCAATATGTGGCGGAACGTGAGATCGAAGCGCAGATCAAAAGATCCCAGGCGTTGTCAGGCATGTGCATTGTGATGGATGTGAAGACCGGTGAGATCCTCGCTTTGGCCAGCAAACCTGACTTTAATCCCAATAAGTATCAGGAGGCAAATAAAAGAGCATGGCATCCACAATTTTTGGATCCTTACGAGCCCGGTTCGACTTTTAAACTGATAACTACCGCTGCCGGCCTGCAGGCCGGGGCGATCACCCTGGCCACTCCTTTAAAGGCCATGGATTCAGTGACGGTCGGAGGCAAGGTCATAAAAAACTCACATCAGATCCAATGGTCCGGATCGACCATTACGGTTTCCAAAATGCTGGAGCAGTCGATCAATACCGGCGCAGTGCAGGTCGGACTAAAGCTTGGGCCGCAGAGATTTTATGATCAGATCAGGGCGTTTGGTTTTGGGGAGCGGACCGGTTTTGGACTTTGGGGAGAATCAAAAGGGATCGTCAAGCCCTGGCAGATCTGGGACAAACCGGATATCGGCATGATGACTTTTGGACAAACGATCGCGGTGACGCCCCTGCAGCTGCTGCGGGCGGTCTCCGCTTTTGCCAATGACGGCCTGATGGTCAAGCCGATCCTGGTCAAAAAGATCGAGAGCAGTGATGGGCGTTTTATAAAAGTATTTACACAGGATAAACTGGATAAAGCGGTCACCGTCAAAGTTGCGGCAGAAATGAAAAAATTGATGTCCAATGTCGTGCTCAACGGGTCAGGGAAAAGAGCGAAAATGAAGTGGTTCGGGGTCGGCGGCAAAACCGGCACTGCTCAAAAGGTCAATACCAACGGTATTGGCTACCAGTCAGGCCATTATATCGCTTCCTTTATCGGGTTTGCGCCTTTGGCGGAGCCACGGATCGCTGCGCTGGTCATCGTCAATGATCCGAAGGGGAGCATCTGGGGCGAGTCAGTTTGCGGGCCGGTTTTTAAAACCGTAGTGGAATATGCTCTCCGTTATTTAAACGTTAAGCCGGACATGATATAATAGGAACTGCAAAATGAAAGAGCGAGTGTTATCAGGGATTCAGCCGACCGGGCGTTTGCACTTGGGGAACCTGATCGGTGCGGTGGAAAATTGGGTCAGGCTCCAGGATAAATATGACTGCTACTTTTTTATTGCCGACCTCCATGCTTTAACTACCACCTATAGCGACACGAAAGATCTGAAGGAGGATATCAGACAGGTGGTGATCGATCTTCTATCGGCTGGCCTTGATCCTGACAAATGTGTTTTATTCAAGCAATCAGACCTGCCGGAGCATTCTGAGCTCCATCTGCTGTTTTCCATGATCATTCCACTCCCCTGGCTCGAGAGAGTGCCGACTTACAAGAGCAAGATCGCTGAACTGAAAGAGATCGATCTGGGGACCTATGGTTTTTTGGGATACCCGGTGCTGCAGGCGGCCGATATCCTGATCTATAAAGCCGGATATGTCCCGGTCGGCCAGGATCAGCTTCCGCACATCGAACTGACGAGGGAGATCGCCCGGCGTTTCAACGGGTTTTACGGGAATGTATTCCCCGAACCGAAAAGCCTCCTGACGGAATTCCCGACTCTTCCGGGGACCGACGGCCGGAAGATGAGCAAATCTTACGGCAACACGATCGCGATCTCGGATCCGCCCGAGACGATAAAGAAAAAAGTCGCCATCATGATAACCGATCCTGCCCGGGTAAAAAGGGAAGATCAGGGGCATCCTGAGGTCTGTTCCGCTTATGAGTTTTATCAGGTGTTGGCGAAGGGGTTGACTGACACGGTTGCCGGGGAGTGCCGGACTGCGAAACGCGGCTGTGTGGAATGCAAGAAAGAATTGGCCAAGATCCTGATCGATTATCTTGCTCCCTTGCATGAGAAACGGAGGCAGCTGGAAAAAGATCCGGCGCAGCTGGATAAAGTGATAGCCGCCGGCGCGGATAAAGCGAGAAAAATCGCCACCCAGACCCTGCAGGAGGCAAAAAAGGCGATGGGCTTGATATGACCGAAGATGTTGCCTATGAGATAGAAATTGAAGCTTACCGGGGGCCGTTCGACCTGCTCCTTAAGGCGATCGATGACGGGCGGGTCGATATTTTCCGGGTGTCCATAGCCCAGATCGTTGCTTCCTATTTTGAGTACTGGAAAAGGGAGGAGCCGGACCTGGTCCTGGCCTCTGATTTCTTGATCATGGCGGCTTATCTTTTAGAATTTAAATCGAAAGCGCTGCTGCCGGCCAGCGACACAGTGATTGAAGAAGAGATCTTGGTCGACGTCGAGGATTCGCTCGTTTCCCACCTCCAGGAATACGAAGCTTATAAGAACGCCGCCATGACGCTTAGGCAGCGCAAGGAGATTTTTGAAAAGATCTACGGGCGCCATGAGGGCGAAGCCCAGGAAAAAGAGTTTGAGCTGGTCGATGTTTCTCTTAAGGACCTGGTGCTGGCCTTTAAGCGCGTCTATGCTGAGGCCGCCAAGCGGGAACAGGTCGTGCCGATCAAGGCTGAAGAGGTTACCATTGACGAGAGGATTATCGAGATAAAAAGAATGGTGGCGGGCCGAGGGGATGGGGTGCCCTTTGTTGATATTTTTATCCGTAAAACAAGGCTGGAGATCGTCGTCACTTTTCTGGCGATCCTGGAACTGGCCAAGCAGAGCTTTATTAGGATCGTCCAGGGGCGGCGTTTCGGCTCGATCCTGATCTTTGCCCGATCGATCTATGAGGGAGAAAGGATTAACAATGATGGAATTTCCGGTCCAGCAGCTGAACACAATTAAGAACATCCTGGAATCGCTCCTGTTTGTCGCGCGCAAACCTTTGACCCCTGAAGAGATCGCGCAGGCGATGGGCGAAGGCGTTTCCGCAGAAGCGATCACGACTCTGCTGGAAGAGCTGCTGCGGGATTATGAGGGGAAAGGGATAAACATCATCAAAGTTGCCGGCGGATACCTGATGGGGACCAGTCCGGAGAACGCCGATTATGTTTACAACTTGCTGCA
>JAQTLJ010000091.1 GCA_028714935.1 Candidatus Margulisiibacteriota bacterium
TGATCGATCTGACCATCGGCTCGCCTAATGTCATGCCCCCGCAGAAAGTCATTGATACCCTGGTCAACGCCCTGCAAGACCCGGAAAACCATCGCTATTCGTCGTTCGAAGGCGATCCCGACTTCAAATCTGCCGTCATCGATTGGTGCAAAAACAGCTACGGCATAACGGTTGAACAGAATGAGGTCGTCCCCCTCCTTGGCAGCAAAGAAGGCATCGTGCATTTTCTTTTCGCTTATTTAAACCCGGGGGATTCCGTGCTGGTCCCGCTGCCCGCTTATCCGGCCCACTTTCGGGGGCCGGTCCTGGCCGGCGCAGAACCTTATGTCCTGCCAACTATTGAGAAAAACGGCTTCATTCCCGACCTCGATATCATAGATAAAAATATCGCCGATCAGGCTAAGATGCTGATCATTTCTTATCCGACGAACCCGACGGCGGCCACCGCGACGCGCGAATTTTTCGAAAAGGCGATCGACTTTGCCAAAAAGCACGATCTGATCCTCCTGCACGACTTCGCTTACGCCGAGCTCTATTTCGAAGGGAAAAAGCCGATTTCCTGCCTGTCTATTCCCGGAGCGAAGGATGTGTGCATTGAATTCCACAGCTTATCGAAAACCTTTGGTATGGCCGGCTGGCGGCTCGGCTTTGCCGTTGGCAATCCGCAGCTGATTGAATCGCTCCGGACAATAAAAACCAACCTGGATTATGGCCCCTTTAAGGCGATCGTCAAGGCAGCGGTCACCGCGCTCAGGACAGAAAACGGCTATTTGGATAAAATGCGCCTGACTTACCAGAAAAGACGGGATATCATGGTTGACGGTTTGAATTCACTGGGCTGGAAACTAAAAAAACCGCTAGCCACTTTTTATCTCTGGATCCCGGTCCCGTCGGGTTATAATTCCATGACTTTTGTGGAACATTTGATCCATAAGACCAGCGTCGTTGTTTCTCCCGGCATCGGCTTCGGTGATCTGGGCGAGGGTTATGTCCGGATGGCGCTGGTTGATTCCGACCACAATATCCACGAGGCCGTTTCCCGCATGAAAAAGGCAGGGATCAAATATAATCGCTAAACCTATAATCGGCATTACCATGGGCGATCCCGCGGGTATCGGCCCGGAGATCTGCGCCAAAGCCTTAACTACCCCGGAGGTCCAGGTTTTTGCCAATTGCTTGATCATCGGCGACAGCCGGGCGATGCGCGAAGGGCTAAAAGTCGCCAAGATCCCGGGTATCGAGATCAATCCGGTCAAGAAAGTCAGTGAGGCCAAATTTACCCGGGGAACGATCGATGTCCTTGACCTGAAAAACGTTGAAGTCGCGCGGCTTAAAGTGGGACAGCTCTCCAAAGCCGCCGGCAAAGCCGCGGTCGAATACATCGAAAAGGCGATCCAGCTGGCGATGGACGGCAAGATCGACGCGATCGCCACCGCCCCCATCAACAAAGAAGCGATCCACAAAGCCGGTTATAAATTCCAGGGGCATACCGAGATCTTGGCCACGCGGACCAAAACAAAAAATTATGCCATGATGTTCGTTTCCGATAAGCTCTGGGTGATGCTGGTAACGACCCATCTGCCGATAAGAGATGTCAGTAAAAATCTCGACAAGGCCAAAATCTTAAGAACTATTAAATTGGCCCATGAGACCCTTTTTAAGTTGCGGGGAAAAAAGCCGAAGATCGGAGTGGCCGGGCTCAATCCGCATGCCGGAGAAGCCGGGATATTTGGCGATGAAGAGATCAAGATCATTGGGCCGGCGGTCAATGAAGCAAAAAAACTGGGGATCAACGTTAAGGGACCGATCTCCCCGGACGCGATCTTTTACCTGGCAAACATCGGGATGTTCGATATCGTCATTGCTATGTATCACGACCAGGGTTTGATCCCGCTTAAACTCCTCTCTTTCAATAAATCAGTTAATGTCACGGTTGGCCTGCCGATCATCAGGACCTCGGTCGACCACGGGACCGGCTTTGATATCGCCGGCAAAGGCTGGGCCAACCCGCTTAGCCTGATCGAGGCAATCAAGGTCACCGCCCACTTTGCCAGGATTAAATGACCCCGACCCTGGCTGAGATCACCAAAGAGCTCCTAACGAGCTACAACCGTCTGCCGCGCAAAAAGCTCGGCCAGCATTTTTTGGTCGATCCAGGGGTCCTGAAGCGGATCATCGTCGCCGCCGAGCTCTCAAAAGATGACCTGGTGATCGAGATCGGGTCCGGCCTGGGGGTGGTGACCTCTGAGGCGGCCAAGCAAGCAAACCATGTTATCGCCATCGAGATCGACAAGGAATTGCTTAAGATCAGCCAGGAAGTCCTAAAATCATTCCATAATATTTCCTATGAAGCCGGGGACATTCTTAAAGTTGACCTGGGAAAACTTATCCTGGGGAGAAAATATAAAGTCATCGGCAATCTACCCTATTACATCACTTCTCCGATCATTGATAAACTGTTGACAGGAAAAGACAACCCAACAATTGTTGGGAAACCTGAACTGGCTGTCCTGATGGTGCAAAAGGAGGTCGCCGAAAGGATGGCGGCCGCTCCCGGCTCTAAAAAATTCGGCTCATTTTCGATCTTCGTGCAGTATTACGCTGAAGTAATGATCAATTCCTTTGTTTCCAAGTCGTCATTCCATCCCTGGCCGGAAGTCGGCTCCGCCCTGGTCGTGCTTAAACCTTACAAAACACCAAAATATCTGCCAAAAAGCGAAAAATTGTTCTTTAAAATTGTCCACGCCGCCTTCCAGCAAAGAAGGAAACAATTGCGTAATTCCTTAGCTGACTTCAAGATCGAAAATTCGCCGGTCGACCTCAGTCGCCGGCCGGAAAGCTTGAGCCTTGAGGAGTTTGCTGCGCTAGCCGAGGAGATCTTCGGTCATAAATAGGTCTTCTTTCCTCTGCCACCAGACCTTCTTTTTCACAAAGTCGCCACTGGCCACGACATAGTCGCCGATAAAACCGCCGCTGTTGGTCCAGGAGTCGGTCACGATCAATTGCACTTGCTCTCCGTATCTTTCCCTGACCGCGGCCGTCAATTTCTCGATCATAAAAGAGATCCCGGCATAATGGATGTGGCCGATAATAAAATAGATGGGCTTGTCTGCGGACAGCTTTAACCGATCGAGCCCCTGCGCGATCGCCACTTCGGAATCGAGCCATTCGATGATATTTTTTGTCTGACGATCAAGCAGGTACCTGGCCGGCAGGATCAGTTTTGGCAAGAGCAGCAATCTTTCCGATAACTGCGGGCCAAAAAGGAATCCAATGAAACCGGTCAAAGAATTTAACGCCCCGGAGGTCAGCCTGTTCACCCACTCAAGGAAGCGCCTGAATTTTGACATTTCCATCCGGGTGACCGCGCGGGTGATCAGGCGGCCGAGCCAGCTGCCCGGCCGGTTGAACCGATCGAACTGATGGCCGTGGAAGATCCGGACGCTTTTGTCTTCTGAAACATAGTTCTCGGCCACTTTGAGGTTGGGATTGGCAAAGATGCCGCCCCGCCGGGCCAGGCGCACCAGGAACTCATCATGATTGCCGGCGACCAAAACGACCTCACGTAATTTAGTCAGCGCGTTGACGACCCGGGTATTATTTATCCAGCATTTTTCCAGCCCCCCCGCCCGCCAGACATCAAAAGTGTCGCCGGCCAGGATCAATCTGCCGTTCAGCCGCTTGGCCATCCAGATGAAGCGCAACAGGTCGTCGGTGTTCTCATGGTGGTATTCGCGCAGATGGAGGTCGGAAATGACCAAATCCATGGGGGGCGCGGTTTCGCCGCTCTCATCCTTCATCAACGGGATATCTTCAAGATTATCAGCCTGGAGGTCCAGTTTGATCGATTCGATGTCGCGGCTGCGGGCCTCCATTTCTGCCTGTCTAATCAAGCGTTCCGGCCGAAAGACGGGGCAGACTGGAGCGCTCTTGGCCGCTTCCAGTTTTTTGTGCTCACACAGGGTGCGGGCGCAGGCGGCGTCTTTTGCCGCCCAGTTTATCAGCAAATCATAGAAACCCCAGGTAGTAAAAAAATGGCCGGCCCTCTGCCAGTACCCTTGCCGGCGTTCCGGGACCAGCATTTCCCAGATGTCCTTCGTCTCAATATTTCTCCAGGCAAGTGCTTCATCGATCGGCCCATAACCTTTTATTCTTTTCAGCCGCTCAATGATCAGCTGCATGATCTCTTTACGGGTATTATCCCTTGTTGAACCAAGATCTCTTTTCGAGAAAAAGATCTTACCGTCCCTGATACCCAACAAACGCCCCTCCCTGATCAGTTCCTCCAGCACCATAGCGACCCTTCTTGTCTTCACCAGGTTTTCGCCGACCTTGAGGTTGATCGAGCGCCCTTCAGCGCTGAAATATTTATCTTTGATCAGGCCGACCACCAGGGCCAGCTTAAATGCTACCTGGAGGTGGCTGTAATACTTCCAGCGGTCGGCGCTTCTTAAGGCTTTTCGGTAGGAGCCTTTAGGGCCGTTGGCAAAAAGGACCGCCCGGTTATAAAAAAGTTCTGTTAACATATTTCCTTGTATTTTTCGGAAATCTTGAACTTTAATTTCAGGTGATTTTGGCCTATAATAACAGGCATGAAACCGAAAGTGACCGTGGTCGGCGCCGGCAACGTGGGTGCCCAATGCGCTTACCGCCTGGCTCAAAGTGAAGCGGCAGACGTAGTTCTGCTTGATGTGGTTGAAGGGCTGCCGCAAGGTAAGGCACTCGACATGTCCCAGGCCGGCTCGGTCGATGTCTTTGATTCAACTATTGTCGGGACCAATAACTACGCCGACACCAAAGATTCCTCGGTCATTGTTATTACCGCTGGGCTAGCGCGAAAACCTGGCATGTCACGGGATGACCTAATCCATAAGAACGCTGAGATCATGAAGGGCGTTGTCGAAAAGATCATTAAATATTCGCCCCACGCGATCCTCCTGATCGTCACCAATCCCTTAGACGTGATGACTTATTACGCGTTGCGCATTTCTCAATTCCCGCCCCAACGCATCCTCGGCATGGCCCCCCTGCTCGATGCCGCCCGGATGCAATATTTTATTGCGCAAGCCCTGAAAGTTTCCATCAAGGATGTTTATGCCGAAGTCCTCGGCAGCCATGGCGACCTGATGGTCCCCATCCCGAGGCTCTCGACCGTCAAGGGGAGACCGATCACCGAGCTGATGACGCCGGAACAGATCAAGCAGGTGGTGGACAAGACAACTTTTGGCGGCGCCGAGATCGTCAATTTCCTCAAAACCGGCTCAGCTTATTACGCTCCCGGCTCAGCCGCGGCCAGAATGGCAAAAGATATTTTAACGGACACAAAAGAAGTGATCAACAGCT
>JAQTLJ010000092.1 GCA_028714935.1 Candidatus Margulisiibacteriota bacterium
CCGCGAGTTGATCGCCGACAGCGTTGAAACCATGGCGCAGGCTTATGCGCTGGATGGCCTTGTCCTGTTAACCAATTGCGATAAGATCACTCCCGGCATGCTGATGGCGGTGGGCAGGCTAAATATCCCGGCCATTGTCGTGACCGCCGGGCCGATGTACTCCGGCCGCCATGCCATGGTCAGGCGGTCGCTGGTACGCGATACTTTTGAAGCGCTGGCCAGGCACAAGGCGGGCAAGATGAGCCGGGAAGAACTGGACTGCCTTGAATTAGCTTCCTGTCCAGGCGCGGGCGCCTGTCAGGGACTCTATACCGCCAACACTATGGCCTGCCTAACCGAAATAATGGGGATGTCGCTCCCCGGCTGCGGCACAGCGCTGGCGGTCTCGGCCAAGAAGCGGCGGATCGCTTTCGAATCGGGCGAAAAAGCCGTGGAGCTGGTCAAAAAAAATATCACCACCCGCAAGATCATGAACACGAATGCTATCTACAACGCCATCGTCCTGGATAATGCGCTTGGCGGATCGACTAACACCGTGTTGCACATCCCGGCTGTCGCCCATGACGCGGGCGTAAGCATCAGTCTCGACTTGTTCGACGAAGTTAGCCGCAAGACCCCTCATATCACCAGCCTGCTCCCTTCCGGCGAATATTTCATGGAAGATTTTGAATGGGCAGGAGGGGTGCAGGGAGCAATGCACGCACTTAAGCACCGGCTGGTGAATAATCCGACAGCCAGCGGCAAAACGGTCTACCAGCTAGCAGCCGAGGGGGAGATATTTGACCACGATATCATCCGGCCGTTACACCATCCTTATCATAAAGAGGGAGGTATTGCGGTCCTGAAAGGCAACCTGGCGCCTGACGGCGCGGTCGTGAAGCAGACCGCCGTTTCAGCCAAGTTAATGAAATTCAAGGGAGAAGCGATCGTCTTTAATTCCGAGGAAGAGGCGATGAGGGCGATCATGGGGAGGGAGGTCAAGGCCGGCCACGTCGTGATCGTCCGCTATGAAGGCCCGAAAGGCGGCCCCGGGATGCGCGAGATGCTTTCCCCTACCTCAGCTATTGTCGGCCTGGGACTGGGGGGATCAGTCGCCCTGATCACTGACGGCAGGTTTTCGGGCGGGACTCAAGGGGCCTGCATCGGCCATGTCTCACCGGAAGCGGCCGAAGGCGGCCCGATCGCGGTTGTAAAAAACGGCGATATTATCGAAATAGACATTCCGGGCAGAAAATTGAACTTGAAGATCAGCGATGCCGAGCTTGACCAACGGCTGTCCCACTGGAAACAGCCGAAACCTAAATTCACTTCCGGCTGGCTGGCGCGGTATCAGCAGATGGTGACTTCGGCCAGTACCGGGGCGGTTTTGAAATCGTCCGAATAATGTGCTAAAATCCCCAACATGGAACTCACCGGCGCAGAAGCGCTGCTCGAATCATTAAAACACGAAGGGGTCGATATCCTTTTTGGGTATCCGGGCGGACAGATCCTGCCGGTTTACGACGCCCTTTATAAAGTTAAAGGGTTAAAACATATTTTGACCCGGCATGAGCAAGGAGCCGCTCACGCCGCCGACGGGTACGCCCGGGCAACCGGCAAAGTTGGGGTCTGTATGGCGACCTCCGGCCCCGGCGCTACCAATCTGGTAACCGGGATCGCCACCGCCTATATGGATTCGATCCCGATGGTCGCGATCACCGGCCAGGTCGGGACCGCATTTCTTGGGAAAGATTCATTCCAGGAAGCGGACGTAACCGGAATAACCCAGCCGATAACCAAACACAATTATCTGGTCAAGAACGCGGCAGATATTCCCCGGATCGTAAAAGAGGCGTTCCATATCGCCCGGACAGGCCGGCCGGGCCCGGTCGTGATCGACGTTGCCAAGGATGCCCAGGTCCATAAAATCGACTTTAAATACCCTGACAGTGTTGATCTGCCGGGATATAAACCGAACTTGAAAGGGCATCCGAGACAGATCAAGGCCGCTTTCAAGATGATCGATATCGCCAGAAAACCGGTCATCTACGCCGGCGGAGGCGTGATCGCCTCTAACGCCGCCAAAGAGCTCTTGGAGTTCGCTGAAAAATGTAATATCCCTGTCACGACCACTCTGATGGGGCTTGGCGCTTTCCCTGATACCCATAAATTGTCACTTCATATGCTGGGGATGCATGGAACCGCTTACGCCAATTATGCTGTCCAGGAATGCGACCTGCTGATCGCCATCGGCGCCCGTTTCGATGACCGCGTGACCGGGCACCTGCCGACCTTTGCGCCAAAAGCCAAACACATTCACATCGATGTCGATCCGGCCGAGATCGGCAAGAATATCAAGGTCGATGTGCCGATCGTTGGTGACGCCAAACAGATCCTAAAAGACCTGATCGCCAAAGTCGAGATCGAAAAAGGAAAGCACGATGCCTGGCTCGAGCAGATCGCCGAGTGGAAAAAGAAATTTCCGCTGACTTACAAGAAAGACAAAGAACTGCGGCCGCAGTATATCATTGAAATGATCGACGAAGTGACGGGCGGCGAGGCGATCATCTGCACTGAAGTGGGACAAAACCAGATGTGGGCGGCACAGTACTATAAATATACTAAACCGCGGACCTGGATCTCTTCCGGCGGCCTGGGAACGATGGGTTACGGTTTCCCGGCGGCGATCGGCGCGCAATTCGGCCGACCCGACGCGATCGTTTTCGACATCGCCGGCGACGGCAGCATCCAGATGAATATCCAGGAGATGGCAACCGCCGTCAACCACAAACTGCCGATCAAGATCGCGGTGCTTAATAACTGCTATCTCGGCATGGTGCGCCAGTGGCAGGAAATTCTTTATGAGAAAAGGTATTCTCAAACCGATATGTGCGACAATCCAGATCTCGTCAAGATCGCGGAAGCATACGGCGCGGCCGGGATGAGAATAACTAAAGTTGATGAAGTGAAGAAAGCTTTGAACGAAGCCTTGAAGATCAAAGATCGGCCTTGCCTTCTGGATTTCCGGGTGACGAAAGAGGAGAACGTTTTCCCGTTCGTCCCGCCGGGGCAAGCGATCAATGAGATGTTAATCGACTAAAATGAAACATACTATAAGTGTAATAGTAGAGAATAAGCCGGGTGTTTTGCAAAGAGTCGCGGGGCTCTTTAGCCGCCGCGGGTTCAACATTGACAGCCTGGCCGTCGGCACCACAGAAAAGCCGGACATCTCCCGGATGACGATCGTCGTTGACGGCGACGAACAGACGCTGGAGCAGATCACCAAACAGCTTCACAAGCAGATCGATATCTTGAAGGTCTTCGACCTCCCCTACGAGCAGGCGGTGGAAAGAGAGCTTGCTCTGATCAAGGTCCATGCTAATGACAAGACGCGCGGGGAGATCACGCAGATCGTTGATATCTTTAAAGCCAAGATCGTCGATGTCTCGGAAGACTCCGTGATCATCGAGGTCTCCGCCGAAAAAGAAAAAGTCGAAAGTATGCAGAAGTTGCTGGAAAAATTCGGCATCCAGGAACTGGTCCGAACCGGAAAAATTGCTCTCCAGCGCGGGAGCGGGAAATAGGAGGAGATTAAATATGGCTAAGGTTTATTATGATGGTGATGCGGATCTGGGGATATTGAAGGACAAGACGGTAGCGGTGATCGGTTTCGGCAACCAGGGGGCGGCACAGTCGCAGAATTTAAAGGACAGCGGCATTAAAGTCGTTATCGCCGAAGTTGAGGGTACGCCGAACTGGAAAAATGCCCAGGAAGCCGGGTTTGAAGTGATGTCGGCGGCCGAAGCGGCCAAGCTCGGCGACATCGTCCAGATACTTATCCCGGATGAATTGCAATCCAAAGTTTATAAGGAGTCGATCAAGAAGTATATGAAGAAGGGGAAAACCTTGATGTTCTCCCACGGCTTTAACATCCATTTCAAGGCGATCAAGCCGCCGAAGGATATTGACGTGATTATGGTCGCGCCGAAGGGCCCCGGTTCCATGGTCCGGGAAACATATAAGGAAGGCGCCGGTGTCCCCAACCTCATCGCCGTTTATCAGGATGCCAGCGGCCAAGCGAAGAATACCGCCCTCGCTTATGCCAAGGGGATCGGCGGGACCCGCGCTGGCGTTTTTGAGACCACCTTCAAAGAAGAAGTGGAAACAGATCTCTTCGGCGAACAGACCGTCCTCTGCGGCGGCTGCACTTCACTCGTCAAAGCCGGGTTTGAAACGCTGGTTGAAGCGGGATATCAGCCGGAAATGGCTTATTTCGAATGCTGCCATGAACTGAAGCTTATCGTCGACCTTATCTACAAGAAGGGGCTTTTAGGGATGAGAAAAGATATCAGCAACACCGCCGAATACGGCGACCTGACCGTCGGGCCGAAGATCATCGACGAAAAAGTAAAGAAACGGATGAAAAAAGCGCTCGACCGGATCCAGTCCGGTGCGTTCGCCCGTGAATGGTTGAAAGAGAATAAGGAAGGGTGCAAAAACTTTAATACCCTGCGCGAGAAAGACAAGAACCACCAGATCGAGAAGGTCGGCGGCGAGCTGCGCGGCATGATGCACTGGCTGAAGAAAAATTAGTGGAAAAACCGTACGCGACCTTTGATACTTCGCTGGGGAAGATCGTTTGTGAATTGTTCCCGACGATCGCTCCGCTTACGGTCAATAACTTTGTCGGACTGGCCAAGGGAACCAAAGAATGGACCGATCCCAATACCGGGGAAAAGGTCACAAAACCGTTGTATAACGGGACGGTCTTCCATCGCGTTATCCCCAACTTTATGATCCAGGGGGGAGACCCGCTGGGCAATGGCACAGGCGGGCCCGGCTATCAATTCGTTGATGAGTTCTCCGACGACCTTAAGTTCAACAAGATCGGGCGACTGGCAATGGCCAACTCCGGCCCGGGGACGAATGGCAGTCAGTTCTTTATTACCGTTGCCGAAACCTCCTGGCTCGACAACCATCACACGATCTTCGGCCAGGTAATTAAAGGCCAGGACGTGGTCAACAAGCTCGCTAATGTTGCGCGCGATGAAAGCGACCGGCCGCTTAAAGAAGTAAGCCTTAAATCGGTCACTATTTCCAATAAATGAACGAACTGATCGTCTTCTTATTAGCAGCCGCCCCTGTTTTCGAGGTCAGAGCATCAATTCCCTTAGGGATCGCGGTTTATAAACTCGCGC
>JAQTLJ010000093.1 GCA_028714935.1 Candidatus Margulisiibacteriota bacterium
CAGATAAGCCATGTCAACTTCTGTCTCACCCTTAAGAAAAAAGATGAACGAGCCCAGAAAATTGTTGGCGGCAAATAAAGGCAAAGCAATAAACTTATTTAATCCGGTCAATTTTTGCGCCGCTTTGCACAGGTTTTCATTGATCTGCCCCTGCAGCATCTCAAACAAACTTTCTGTAACGTAGGGCTTTCTGTTGATCATGATCCATTTTGACACAGTCCCCTCTCCTACCTTATAAACCATTTTGGTCGGGTCAACTCCAAGTATCTTGAGAGCTTCCTGGATGATCGGTTGGTTAAGACCGGAGGTAAATTTAACCTGGAGTTGATTATTCGCTTTATCATAAAGAGTAACGACCGCGATCCAGGCCTGAGACACCTCCCTGGCATTATCAACCAGTTTTTTTAATAATTCATCCCGGTCAAGGGTGGAGACCAAGGCCGCCGTATTCTTTTGCAGGACCTCCAATTTTTCTTTTTCTCGTAAGACCGCCTGCTCTGCTTCCATGCGCTTGGTGATATCCCTGATGGAGGCTATTAAGGCAGGCTGGCCCTGAAAATTGATCCGGCCGCCCATGGTCTCGACCCAAAATTCCCTGCCCTCTTTATTAACAACTTTATATTCGCCCCAAACCCTCCCTTTGCCCAAGAAATCCATGATCAGGTCCCTGGCAACTTTTCTTTTATAGCCTGGAGCGACAAAATCGAAAGCGTTCCTTCCCACACCGTCCTCCACGCTGCCAAAGCCGAACATATTGGCCGCGGCCTGATTGCCAAAGATCACTTTACCCCGGCGATCGAGGATCAAAATAGCGTCAAGCACTTTTTCGGTCAGGGTCTTATAGCGTTCTTCCGATTCTTTAATGACCTTTTCCGACAGCTTGCGTTCAGCCAGCAGCGATTCCAACTCTTTATTCCTCAGGTAAAGTTCCCCGTTGGTCTCTTCCAGTTTCTTTTCCAACTGTCTCCTTAATTCCCCGATCTCTGTCCTGGACTCAACGATCTCTCTGGTCTTGCGGCGCAGGTTTTGCGTAAAATAATTCAGCTGTATGACCAAAAGGAACAACGAGGAGATCAGGATTATCGGCTGGGTTATCCTAACGGGGGTCAGGGCAAAGGGCATGCCCATTAAGGACGGGACAGCGCCAACCAGCTCCAAGCCCAGCAGTGTCAGATAAACAGCAGAGGCAAAAACTACCGTCGCCAGGCCGGCCGAAAGTGAGAGCAAGCCGGCGGAGACAATGGGAAAGATGATGATCAGGCTGACGTAACTGTTGCTCCCGCCGGTAAAATGCACGCCGACCACTAAAAACACGATGTCTAACCACAGCTGGCCAAGCCCCAGCAACGCTAACAGTTTCCGTGTTTTCAGCCATAAATAATATAAGAAGGTCAAGACCAGTTCAGCCACACACAAAGAAACCGCCGGCCAAAAAGGCAATACGTTCTTGAAATAGATAGAATACAATATCAGCCAAGCGGTCAAGATCGCCACAGCGGCAGCGATCCTGAATTTAATGAACCAATCCACCAGGGGAACGATCTCTTCCCTGTCTATGCCAAATACTTCAAAAAATGTTCTCATAAGGTTCCGTTTACACAATAAACCAGCGTCAGAGATAAGGAGAGCGAGACTGCAATTATTAACTTTTCCATTTTCTGCTGTTTTAAATTCCCTTATTACAAATTATAACATATCAAAATGCCTGGTTGTAAAAGAAATAAGCGTTCGCTCCTTCAGTCCCCCGGCCAAAGTCACCGCGGACAACGACATTCCCGCCCAGGTTAAGATGCAGGCCGAAACCGTAATCACTCGCCCAGCTGTCCCCACCCAGTGCAACTAATCTGTCGCCAACTTTCCCTACCTCATAAAAAACCACGGCCTGGAACCATTGCCAGATAAGCGGAAAGCGATATTCCAGATTGACCAGGGCCGCGCTCCGGTCACGCCAACGATTCATCGTATAACCGCGCATCGTGTCCCTGCCGCCGAGGAAAGCGTATTCATAGATCGGGATGACCGGCCCGCCCGACTGTGTCAGCATCAGCCTCGAAGCCAAGATCTGGTCAGGACGGAAAGGGGTTGAGTAGCCGCGCAGGTCAACACTGCCTTTAATGTAATCAGCGGTCTTTAAGCCGAAATCGATCTCATTGATCATCAGGAACCCGGCGTGCGGGTCAAGGCTCTGGTCACGGCCGTCCAGAGTCAACTTCAAGCTGCCGCCGACATAATTACGGCAATTAGCCTCGATCTGCGGCGTGATCGGATTGACACCCTGGACAATATTGGAGAACTGGTTGCCGGCAAAGAACAGATCGCCTTCCAATATCAGCCGATCCTTCCTAGAGCGGGAGAACTGCAAGATATATTTGCTGTGATTATTATTTAATGTTGTATAGTTGCTGCCGGGGGTCTCGCTGCCCAACCCGTAAAACCTTTCACTGATCGTATACCCGAGATTTCCCAATAGGTCAAACGCCAAATTGTATTTTTTACCGTGGCGGTAGTTGTCATCCGGCAAGGATAAAACAAAATTGGCCCCGTTGCCGCCGTTAGCGATTAGAAAAGCGGAGAGCGTCATTGATTCTTCCTGCCCGATAATATTTTTCGCCTTGCCGATCACACCGTAATAAAGGCCGTAAGTCGAATTATAAATGACATACGGGACCGCATTAACCGTACCGGTTTGGCCAACTTTAAAGGCAACGGCTGGCAGGGCAATTACTATTAGCAAGCCCAAGATAAATATTTTTTTCTTATGATCTGAGCAGGAGAAATTCAATTACGCTTTTAATCCTTCATTCTGCTATAGGTCGCTAATAATAACAACAGCAGCAGCGGCAGGAATATATCGCCGTACCAGAGGATCAGGCCGGCGTTATTGGGCGCAAAGTTTTGCGCCAAGATCATATCCCGGATATGGCCGTAAGCCGCACCCAGGCCAAATACTCCCCCGCCAACCGCCGCCGCCCACCAAAAATTCCCCCTCATCCACAGGCAGAGGATTCCCAATACGCCAAAAGCTAAATTTGCTACGGCTACCTCGAACTGAAAGGGACTGCCCGGCTGCCAGCCGATGCTCAAAGCCGTTTCCGCAGCCCGCGCAGTGTGGCCGTAAAAAGCCAGGAGGCCGCCAAAGCCCATGTTAAAGAAAAACAAGTAGAGCAGCAAGATCTCCAGGACAGTCCCCGCGGTGCGCGGTTTTTTCATCAAAGTAAGGTGTATCAGGACAGCGATCAGCGCCAGTCCGGAAAAGATAAGTGTAAACATTTATTCGTACCGCAGGGCTTCGATCGGCAGGAGTTTGGCCGCCCGCCAGGCCGGCCAGAGACCAAAGATGACTCCGACCAGCACCGAAAAAGTGAACGCGAGAATGATCGAGCCCAGCGAGATATAAACGTTCCATTGGGCGACCGCTGAGAGGATCCAGGAGATCAGACTGCCGAACAGTATCCCGACCACCCCGCCAAACAAGCAGATCAGGACCGCCTCAACCAGGAACTGGATCAGGATATCGCTTTTTTGCGCACCGAGCGCCTTGCGCAGGCCGATCTCATGTGTCCGCTCCATCACCATGACCAGCATAATGTTCATAATACCGATGCCGCCGACCAGCAGACTGACCGCAGCGACCGCCCCTAGTAAATACGATAAGGTCGAGATCAGGGAGCTGGCCGCCGCCTGGATCTCCGCCATATTCATCACCTCAATGCTCTCGCGCTGCGACTCCGGTAAGCGGTGCAGCCGCATGATCTCGCTAATTATCTTCTCCTGGACCGCCGGCATTTGCTCCGCGTCCTTGGCCTGGACCTCAAAGTAATTTATATACTCATCTCCTAACAAACGATACATCGCGGTTTTTAAAGGGACAATGATCCGGTCATCCTGGTTCTGGAAACCGGCTGTTCCTTGTTTAGGCAGGACACCGATCAACTGAAAACTGATCCGGTTGACCCTAATCCGCTGCCCGAGTGGATCCTCATCGCCGAACAATTCTTTGGCGACTGTCTGGCCGATGACCGCCACCTTCGCCCGGCTATTGGCTTCAGCCGCGGTAAAGAAACGCCCCGAGGGTAAGGTCTGGTTGCGGATCGCCAAATAGTCGATTCCGGTCCCGACCACGCTGGTGTTCCAGTTCTTGCTCTGAAAAACGACCTGCGACCGGCCGTTAACATAAGGAATGACATAACTGATCCCCTCGATCCGCTCCAAAGCGGTCAGATCATCAAAAGTGAAACGGGTCCGCCCCTGTGATCCTTGTGAGATCCCGGATGGACGGAACGGCGCCCGGACCATTAAAATATTAGTCCCCAAAGAAGAAAGCGTTTCTTCCATGCTCCGTTTGGCGCCGGTACCCAAAGCAAGCATGGCGATCACGGCTGCGACCCCGATCATTACTCCCAGGATCGAGAGCAAGGAGCGCAGTTTGTTGTTGACCAGCGAAAGATACGCTTCGTATGTATAATTTCTCAGCTCGGCCAGAGAGCACCAGCCTCGTTTTTTTATCGCCGCTTGGGTCAGCTCGCGGGACTTGCCGACTGGCGGCGCTGCCCGACGTTCGTCACTAACGATCTGGCCGTCGCGTAAGGTCAAGACCCGATTAGCGTAAGCCGCGATATCGTGCTCATGGGTGACCATGATGATCGTGTTCCCCTGGCGGTTAAGCTCCTGAAAAAGCTCCATTATTTCTTTTGATGATTTGGTATCGAGATTGCCGGTCGGCTCATCGGCAAGAATGACCAATGGATCGTTGGCCAGCGCTCGGACCAGCGCGACCCGCTGCTGTTGACCGCCGGAAAGCTGGTTGGGCCGGTGTTTTAGACGATCGCCCAAGCCGACTTTTTGCAACAGCTCCATCACTTGCCTTCTTTTACCGCTATCGGTCGCTCCGGCATAGATGAAAGGGAGGACAACATTATCGGTCACGTTCAGTTTGGGGAGCAAATTAAAGGTCTGGAAAACAAAACCGAAGAACCGGTTGCGCAGAACGGCATATTCGCTTTCACCCTGGCGGGAAAGGTCTTGTCCCAACAATTGATACTGGCCGGCATCGGACTTGTCGAGCAACCCGAGGATTGCCAGCAGCGTTGATTTTCCGGAACCGGACGGCCCCATGATCGCCACGAATTCGCCCGGCTCGATCTTGAGATCCACTCCGCTG
>JAQTLJ010000094.1 GCA_028714935.1 Candidatus Margulisiibacteriota bacterium
TTAATTCGGCCGCCTTTTCAAGATAACCCTGCTCGCTCCTCTGCTCCAGCCATTTCTCCCAGAGACCGTTCTCGACGATATAACTGTAAAAAATATCAGAGCCGATGAAGAACGAATCATGCGGTTCCAGGAAGTCAAAACCGCCCTCATTGGAGAGGATCTTCCGCGCCAGGAGCATACCGACCGCCTTGCCGCCGATAAAACCGGTCCCGATCATCCTGGATTTAATGTCTAAAAGGTCTTGTAAGGAAAAGTTTTTTTTAGCCAGCGCCAGCATCCGCGGCTCCCGGCCGATTATCACCTTGCAGAGCTGGTCCAGCAACTCCGTTCTTTCTTCAGCTGTCCCTTTCTGGGCGATCTCCTCCGCTTTCAGGAAAAGCCGGTCCCAGTAATCAAGGTTCCTTTCGGCGCTTTCCACGCCACGGTCCGACATATAGGAAAAGAGCCGGGTGGCGTCAACGCTGTTGGTGATCGGCACGAACTTATCGCCCTTTCCCAGATGCGGCAGGAACATCGTCGGCGAATAACGGTTCCAGACCTTAAGCGGATGAACATAAAAAGCGCCGTCAAAGTTATAGACGTCGAGCAGGAGCTGGGTCGTTTCGCGGATGCGGGCGATCGTCTTGAAAGAATGATTGTTGCGCAGGATGGCAAAATAGGCGATCGTATCAAGCTTGAAAAGGTAGGGGCAGGTGACCATGAAGAAATTGCCGATCATTAGGTCCGTCGCCCAGGCATATAACAAGTCGGAAAGACAGTCAAAAAGGTAGAACGCCCCCTCGCCTTCCGCGGTCACGATCTCCCGCACTTTTTTGGAGAACGACTCAAAGCCGGAGATGGCGTCGAGCTGGTAGAATTTTATGAGATTATTTGGCTCGATCAGCGGGGGGTGCTTGGCAAAGCGTATATAAACGATCTTTTTTTTATCCGCCAGCGCTTGCCTGATATAGGGCTGGACAAAATGAAGATAATCGGCGATCGTGTCAACTTGCCAGACGACATTATCCCCTTTCCTCAGGCTCTGCAGGATGTCGTCCAGCCCCTTGAGTCCCGTGCTCTCTTTTGCCGGCAAGCTTACAACTCCTTGAAGTCAAGCAGTTGATCGTAATCGACCATGGTAACCAGCGCTTTGCTTTCGGTCTTGATCCCCTCCTCTGCCACCGCCGCGATCGGATTAAGGCGGTTGACCTTCCTTGCCGATCATGATCGCCCGTCCGACTCCGGCTGATTCAACCTTACGGATGATCGCTTCTGCCTCATGCATTGAAGCAGACGGGATCTCCCTTAAACCAGCCAGTAATTTGCCGGAACCATGAGTCGCACCCCTAACATCAGTCATCCGTCCTTTAATAAAGATCTCGTGAGGATCGAGCGTCGAACCATCATAATTAATGATATCGGTGAACCTTAGCGGCCGGTCATTTTCCATCTGGAGGATGCCACCGAACCTGGATTCGATCGGAATAGCATGCTTGAGTAAAACACCATTAAGGTTAATGCTGCAGAGCGTTCCGAAACCGATCACGCCCGGCGGGATGACCACTCCCCCGATCTGCTGGCCAGGTTCAGCGAGCATCACCTTGTTGCCGGTCGCTAATTTCTTCTCAAAGACCGGGGTCATCGCCTTTATTGCCTTCTGGAAATCTTGTTTGTCAATAAAAGAGAGGTTGAGAATGACCCGGCCGGTCATTTTATAAATGTCGAAATCCATCTTATACGCCATCGTTTCGATCCTTGAGCTCATAAAGCCGACTTTATCAGAAACAAAGGCATTCCCCAATTCTTCAATCCCTTTGTTGGTAATGATCCGCCCCTCTTTCCATAATCCCTTCATCAAGCCTTTCTCGCTTAATTCCTTAAGATGATAGCGAACCGTCCGCTCAGGCATATCTATCCCCTGCTCTTTCAGCTTCTCCGCGATCTCCGCCGAGCCGATCGGCTCCTTCGATCCGGCAACCAGCTTTAGGATCGCGTTTATTTTCCTGTCCAGATCATTCATTGCATTATCCGTGAATTCGCGCAATCAGTGAATCAGGCATTGACATACGGCAAGTCATTGCCGTATAATTATTTCCGGTCGATTTACAATACAACTGCAAGGAGGTGCGCCGCAAGCTCGACCGGCTCCCTGTTATTAATATATTTATATCATATTAGGAGGAAAACGACAATGGTAAAGCATATTATCGAAGATGTCATTAAAAGGAATCCGGGCGAAGTTGAGTTCCATCAGGCGGTGCAGGAAGTGGTTGAATCGGTCGCGCCCGTTCTGGACAAGCATCCGGAATACAAAGAGATGAAGATACTGGAGCGGATCGTTGAACCGGAGCGGCAGCTCATGTTTCGCGTCCCCTGGGTGGATGATAAGGGGAATATACAGGTCAACCGCGGTTTCCGCATTCAATTTAACAGCGCCATCGGCCCCTACAAGGGCGGCTTGCGCTTCCACCCTTCCGTCTATATCGGCATCATTAAATTCTTAGGATTCGAACAAATATTCAAGAACGCCCTGACCACGCTCCCCATGGGCGGCAGCAAAGGTGGTTCCGACTTTGACCCGAAGGGCAAGTCCGACATGGAAGTGATGCGTTTCTGCCAGAGCTTTATGACCGAGCTCTTCCGCCACATCGGCCCGGATACCGACGTTCCAGCCGGTGATATCGGCGTCGGCGGCCGCGAGATCGGCTTCATGTTCGGTATGTACAAGAAGCTGCGCAATGAGTTCACCGGCGTATTGACCGGCAAGGGGCTCGATTGGGGCGGCTCGCTGGTCAGGACCGAAGCAACGGGCTACGGCCTGATCTATTTTCTGCTAGAGATGCTAAAAAGCCTGGGCAAGGAGATCAAAGGCGCGACCGTCGTCTCTTCCGGTTCCGGCAACGTCTCGATCTATGCCATTCAGAAGTGCCAGGAGCTCGGCGCCAAGGTCGTCGCCTGCAGTGACTCCAACGGCTATATATATGATAAGGACGGGATCAACCTCAAGACTGTCAAACAGCTGAAGGAAGTTGAGCGCAAGAGGATCAAAGAATATATCAAGATCCATCCCAAAGCGGTCTATGAGGAAGGCTGCGACAACATCTGGAAGATCAAGTGCGATATTGCCCTACCCAACGCCACCCAGAACGAGATCGACAAGAAGTCGGCTGAGAAGCTGGTAGAGAACGGCGTCTGGGCAGTGGCTGAAGGGGCGAATATGCCTTCGACTCCTGATGCGATCAAGGTCTTCCAAAAAGCCAAGGTTGCTTTCGGCCCCGCCAAGGCGGCCAACGCCGGCGGCGTCGCCACCTCCGGCCTGGAAATGAGCCAGAACAGCCAGCGGCTCTCCTGGTCATTCGAGGAGACCGACAAATATCTCAACCGGATCATGAAAGCGATCTACAAGCAGTCAAAAGAAGCGGCCGAAGAGTACGGCCAACCGGGGAATTTAGTCGTCGGCGCCAATATTGCCGGGTTCACCAAGGTCGCTAAAGCGATGTACGCGCAGGGATTAGTCTAACTAAAGTTTAAAGCCCCAGGAGAGATCCTGGGGCTTTTTTATCCGTTCTTTTTCTCGTTGGAGATATCAACATTGATCTCGGCGACCAGCCATTCCCCTTTCTCGTCCTTAAAGGGAATGGTGGTGACCCGGATCGGCCGGTTCCCTTCCTTGGCCAGGCGCTCTTCCTTGACAACCGGCTTATGGGTGCTCAGCGCCTCAGGTATCCCACAACCATCACAGGGCGAGGTCCTGTCCATAAAATATTCGTAGCACTTTTTGCCCTGGTAAGGGCCATAGACCTTTTGCCACTCCTTGTCAACAAAGCGGAGATTAAAATCCTTATCAATGATGTCCAGGCCGGTTTTTGTCACGCCCAGAATGAACTCAAGCTCTTCCTGGATCATGCGCTTTTCCTTTTTCCTTTTACTTATCTCTTCGGATAATTCATCCAGCTCCTGGTCCTTTGTCTCAATATTCTTTTCCTGCTTGATCATCTTAAGTTCCCGTCCGACCGCAAGATTATGGAACTCCTCCAACTCATGCACTTGTATTTTTAACTCTTCCGCCGTCCGCTTGATCCCAGCGATCTGCTCTTTCTCAGTTATATCCTCAATGGCCAGGAGAATCACCCGCGGTTTGGCCGGCGGCCTGGGTATCCGCCGGGCGTTCAGGAGCATTATTCGCTTGCCAATGCCGGGAAAATCATGTTTCACTTCATAATTATCAAAGCTTTCGTTACTAGGCAGAATGCCCTCCAGCAACTTCCGCAACGCGGGAATATCCCATTGTTTGTTCCCCAGATCATAAATGAACTGCTGCTCGGTCTCTGCGGGTTTTACTTGGAAGGTCTGATAAAAAGCACGGCTGGCAGACATCACCTTCAGATCGCCATCCAGGATGACCAACGGTTCACGCACGGCATTAATCGTGCTCTCGGCTATTTCCCGAGCATCCTGCAGCGCTTGATATTCTTTATCGGGGATTTCAACCATGGACATCCCTCAGTTACAAAGCCTCGAGGTACTTTTCGATCTCCCACGGCGTGATCTGCATCCGGTAGTCGTCGAATTCGGCCAGTTTGGCCTCGACGAACTTCTCGAGCGTATGCTTGCCCAGCGCTTCTTGGACAACTTTATCCTTTTTTAGCTCTTCCACCGCGCGCTTGATCGAGAACGGCAGCATATCGATCTTCAGCTCCGCCAGGCGGGAAGGTTCTAATTCATAAACGTCCTCTTCGATCGGCTTGGGCGGCGTTAATTCGCGTTTGACACCATCAAGGCCGGCCTTGAGCATCGCCGCAAAAGCGATGTATGGGTTGCACGACGGGTCGGGACAGCGCAGCTCCATCCGGGTAGATAGCTCACGGCCCGGGCTGTAGCGGGGGATCCTGATCAGTGCCGAGCGGTTGATCTGTGCCCAGCAAATATAGACGGGGGCCTCGTAGCCGGAAACCAACCGCTTATAGGAATTGACCGTCGGGGCAACGACCGCCGCCAGGGCCTTGGCGTGAGCAAGCTGACCAGCCAGGA
>JAQTLJ010000095.1 GCA_028714935.1 Candidatus Margulisiibacteriota bacterium
GATGTTGATCAAGCCGTCAAAACAGCCGGTCTCGGGCATCCCTTCCAGGCAGACTTCCACGTCAGGATCAGCGCTCGGGACAGGGCAGGGATCGGTCCCCAGGTCAATGACCAGGTTTTTATCCTGCAGGTTATAGCCGGTGATGTAGCCGTAGTCGAGAACGATCGGGTAAGGGGTGCATTGATAGAACTCCCCTTCAGCGGGGACTTCGACCCAGATGTCATCGGGCAGCACGGGCACGCCGTGGACATCGGGCAGATAAGTCATGCCGTCGGCGAAAGTCGCGCCGCTGTCGGTCACTTCGCCGCCGTCCGGAGGTTCGGGGACATACGGAGGAAATCCGCCGTCGGGGATCTCTTCCGGGCCGATCGACTCACCGCAGCCGTGCAGTGTGACTCCTGCTTCCGGCTCATCGCCGCCAAAAATTGCTGTCCATAAACTAAAGCGAACTGGTCCAACTCCACCGATACTCATATTAATATCCTCCTAAAGGCCGCAGGGCCTATTTTCTCCTAGTTATTTATCGTTAGCTATTCCAGGAAATTTCAGTTATTTCTTCTCCCCGAGCACCTTGATAATGGCATTGGCAATGACCTGCAGCCGCTGGGCTTGGCCGAGCAGTTGTTGGACAAGATCATTGAGCTCGACATTTATGCCGCCGATCTGCTGGTTCAATTGTTCCGCCAGATTCTCCAGGGTGCCCATATAGCGCTTAATGTCAGCCGCCGTTTTTTGTTCCGAAGTGATTAGTGTTTCCTGATTGGCCAGGTCGGCAAGCTGGAGCCTTAAGTTTTGCAAAGTGTTCTCATAGGGCCGGCGCGCGGATTCTTTCAGGCTGTCCAGGGCCCCCTGAATAGAGGCGAAATTCGGCAGTTTGGGATTGGCGCCGCGCATCCGGGCGTCGACATCACGGATCTCTTCGGTGTTAAGCGCGGTTTGAGCTTTCCTTTCAGTCTGGGCAATCTGCTCTTCGATGTGTTTCCTTCTTTTATCAACAAAGGCCTTAAGCCTGGAGGCGACTTTAGTGTGTGTGTCAAGGTCGGACGCCTGTTCATTGAGCGCGCCGATAACCCGGTTGCGTTCGGTGACGAGCCGGGTCCTCTCCTGCACCAGTTCCGACGAGAACTGGGTCGCATTGGCATTGAGCTGGGCAGCCTCTTGGGTCAGGGTATCACGTTTCTGCTGGGTACCGAGTTTAGCCTGGTCATCCCTCATCTTAATGGCGCTTAGATCGAGCGATTTCCTGACCGTGGGCATATCTTCGCCTGCCGCGGAGAGATCAACATAGCGATTAACTATCACGGTGGTGTTATCCCCGTACTGTTTTTGCCGCGGGTCAGCAGTTTGTGGGTCAAACTTATTAAGCAGGTCAAAGGCCTTGATCATCAGCGCGCCGGCAATGGCGTCGACCGGGTTTTGGGGAGCGGTCGCTATGACGTTGGTAATATCGGTCTGGATCTCGGCTTCTGGATACTGCTGGAGTATGTTCTTAAAAACGGTGGCGGCCAGCGCCTGGGCGGCATCGACGGAAGTAGCTTGCTCGCCCGCCTGTTGTTTGGCGGTCAGAAGCACATTGAGCTGACGAGAGACGAGCTTTTCAACCCATAACCTTGCCATATTCTCAAAGGCTCTGGCCTGCAGGGCCTGGGCGATCTCGAGCGGCAGCGCGTTCGGATTGGCGGCCAGGCCGCCCTCGATCACCGCTTTCATTTCGTCAAAGGGCATAAAATCATGGATCCCGTCGCCGCAAACAATGACCAGTTCGCCGTTGGCCAGGGTATGTTGGACGGCGGGGTAATTGACATAAGAGTTTTGGGAAGAACCGATCATGTATATTGGATTAGGCTTGGCAGTGTAAGTATGGTCATGAAAGGTTCTGGACTCGTCTTCGGTCAGCATCTCGCCGTTTTTCCTTTTATCAAAAATCCCGACAGCGACCATGCCTTCATTATCATCCAGTGAACAGAGGCGGAGCTGTTTTTGCGCCGGGTTATAAACGTAAATCCTGGAGTCGCCGACATTCCTGCAGGTCAGCTGATTCCCCCTGATCAGGGCGGCGGCGGCGGTAGTGATCATTTCATTGGTGCCCGACTTGCCCTGGTTAAGCTGCAATATTTCTATATGCGCCCGGCCGATCGGGCCGTAAGCGGCGACCGGATTGGCGCTCGCGTCGTAAGGTTTAGACGGGTCAACCAGGCGGTCGTCAAACGAGAAGTTGTTCGGGTCGGCTTTGAAGGCTTCATCAAAGGCGATAATAGCGGTGTGTGACGCGACCTCGCCGGCGGCATGTCCGCCTGCCCCGTCGGTGATCACCAGCAGGAGATTATCCCCGGCTTGGGCGATCAGTAAACTGTCCTCCTGGCTGCTGCGAGCACCAGCCAGACAGACAGCGGCAAAAGAGCTTCCGACAACTGTCCCGACATCGCCTTTTGATATTCGGGCGATGGGAGTTTTTGCGTCAACCGTCAAGGAAAGCATTTGCGGTTGCGGCGGTTGCGTCGGCTGCTGCGGCTGCTGTTGTGCCGGCGGTTTCGGCGGTGTTGGGCCTTTTGGCTGTCCTGGTTTGGGCGGCGCTGGCGGTTTAGGCCTGTGCTGCCCTGGTGCCGGTTGCGGCGCCTGCTGGGCCAGAGCCTCGATCTGCTTTAAAATGTCACCGGCTAACTTTTTTACGCCCTGGTCAATAGCCGGTTCGGCGACTAACGCTTTTAATTCCGCCAGTGCTTCCGCTGCCTTTTCCGGCGCGAAGTTTACCTGGTTTTTTCTGATCGCTTCCAGTCTGGTCAACTGGGCGGAGACGCGTTTGGCGGCGCGCAGCTGCGCAAACCAGCCCCGCACGTCGGTGATAATATTCACTCCTCCAACATTAACCATGTTATTGTTCCTCCTTATTGATCGATGATATCAAGGGCGTCGAGGACCTGTTCTCTCAGGTCTTTGTGGGCCCTGGCGACTTCCATCAGTCTTTGGACATAAGCATCTTTCTGGTCGGCGGCGACTTGTGTCAGCCCAAGAATAAGTTCACTGCAGGCCGTTTCAATTTCTGCTTTATCAGAGCTGAAGATGCCGCCCTGAGGCGGTGTTCCGGACCCCGGCGGTGGTGGCAGCGGCTGGCCATGCTGCACTTTTCCCGGCTGGGTTGGCGGGGCAGGCACGGAAATGGTGCCAGCGGCCGGCTCCGGAGGGAGGGGTGCGCTGTGGATCACCCGTTCCAGATCTTGCCTGGCAGCTAACGTGTTTTTATAATATTCCTCGGTGCGGTCCCAGGTAATAAGCTGGCAGATAATATGGTATATATCATCTGGTATGCTGATCGCCAGCCGCGGATCGACCTTGGACAGGTCTTTGACCAGTGTATATTGGCTCCGGATCCGGTTGGCTTCAACCGTGTCCCCCCGAACTTTTGCGGCCTTAAAGGCTTCATAATCCAAGACCAGCTTTTCGTAACTGATACCGGTGAACCAGGCGCCGATCGGGGGCGAATAGTTGATCATCGCCGGCGTGCCGCCGGCCTGGGGCTGCCAAATAAGAGAGTGCCCGGTCAGCATTTTATATAAAATAACACCGAGAGCGTAGCGGTCATTACTTTTCAGCAGAGGGATATACTTTTGCCGGTTGTTCAGGCGGTCGGCCCTGTCCTGGTTATAATACTCATTAGCCATGTAAGGGGCGCTGTATGCCGTTGAGCCTTTAAACGTCCCGGTCGAGGTCTTGCCCATATCTTCAGTCGAATCAAGGGCCAACCCGAGGTCAGTGATCACGACCTCGCCTGTATCGCGATCATAGAAAATGTTCCCTGGTTTCAAATCGCGGTGGATGATCCCCTTTTCATGGAGCTGGTGCAGGATATCCATGACTTTCATCACGACATTGACAGCCTCATCAGCATTAAAGCGTTGCTGCTTGATCAGCGAATCGAGATTGTTATCCACCGGCAGGAGCTGCATGGCGATAAAAGGATAATTCTGGCTGCCGAGGGTGACTTTGCTTAAACCGTAAGCCTGGCAAACCCCTGCCACGCCGTCAAGCGCTCTCATGTTCTTGTATTCATTTACGAACAGGTCGGCATAAGCCAGTTCCTTGAGCATCTTCAGGGCGACGAACTCGCCCCGCTCGACATCGAACGCCTGGTAAACTTCACCCATGCCGCCGCCGCCCAGGAAATGAGCGCCGTCGATCATGGGGATCTCAGGCGGATTCTTGGCGGCCAGCTTCTGCAGCCGGGCGGCAACCGCGTCATCGGCGGGCAGCAGGAAGTATTCCCGGTTGGGATGGTCAGGCATTTCACGTGCGTCAATGACCAGGTTGAGAGCGATGGATATTTCCCTGACCTTGGCGGTCAAGATCGGCAGCCGGTTCTCGATCTGTATCCTTTGTTTGCTGGACAGGTTGTTTTCGGCCACCAGATTGTTCAATTCTTCCAGATCGGCGTAAGCCTGGAGCAGGCCTTTATTATCGTTAGTAAAAGTTCGGATCAGGAGCTGCCTATCGATCTCCTGCGCGGCGGGGCGGGACCTGAGCCATTTAACCAGGCGATAACCGGCGTGAACTAAACCGGTCAACAGGGCGAAAGCGGCCGCGTTGCCGCCGATCATAACGCCGAGCAGCGCCTTGAAACCAATGCCGTTGACTAGAGATTGGGCCGAAACGAACCAGGTCCCGACCGCCCAGGCAGGAGAAATAAAAGAGAGCACCGCGCCGATAGCGGCCGAGCCGCCGTAAAGGCCGATATAAGGCAAAGCCCCGCGCAGGGTTTTCCAAAAACCTTTTTTGGGGGCGGGCGCTGCCTGGCCGGAATATTGGCTCAGCCGCCTTGAGCCGGAGCCTACTTGCTGGCCGACCATTTCACTGTGGATTAAGTTGGCCGGATCGATCTGTTCGATCCGTGGCCGCTGGACCGGTGTTCCGGAAAAGGCAGGCTGAAGACCGGCGTCCTGTCCGGG
>JAQTLJ010000096.1 GCA_028714935.1 Candidatus Margulisiibacteriota bacterium
AATTGACCGCTCTTGAAGAGTCAATAAAAGAAGAGCTCTCAACTCTCATAGGAGCTCAGAAATGATCAAGGAGTATCAAACTGTCACCGGCATTGCCGGCCCGCTGATCATCGCCGACCGGATCGAAGGGGCCAAGTATGACGAAGTGGTGGAGATCGAACTGGCCAGCGGCGAGATCCGCACCGGCAAGATACTGGAAGTCGAAGAAGACCGCGCGCTGATCCAGGTCTTTGAGGGGACCAGCGGACTGCAGATAAAATCGACCAAGTTAAGGCTTAAAGGCCACGGCCTGGAACTTAATGTCAGCCCTGATATGCTGGGACGGGTCTTTTCCGGGCTCGGCAAGCCGATCGACGGCGGCCCGCAGATCATTCCGGTCAAAAAACTTGATATCAACGGCCTGCCGATCAATCCGTGCTCCAGGGACTACCCGAACGACTTTATCCAAACCGGAATTTCTTCGATCGACGGGCTGAACACCCTTTCCCGCGGGCAGAAACTGCCGATCTTTTCCGGCTCCGGCCTGCCCCACTCCCGCCTCGCCGCCCAGATCGCCAGGCAGGCAAAAGTCCTGCGGCGCGAAGAGAAGTTCGCCGTCGTTTTCGGGGCGATGGGGATCACGTTCGAAGAGGCGGAATTCTTCATGAGCAATTTCCGCCAGACCGGCGCGATCGAAACCGCCGTCCTGTACATTAATCTCGCCAACGACCCGGCGATCGAAAGGATCGCGACCCCCCGCGTGGCGCTGACCGCGGCGGAATATCTCGCTTTTGACCTGGACATGCACGTGCTCGTCATCCTGACCGACATGACCAACTATTGCGAATCACTGCGCGAAGTCTCCGCCGCCCGCAAAGAGGTCCCGGGCCGCCGCGGTTATCCGGGCTATCTCTACACCGACCTGGCGACTATTTATGAACGGGCCGGACGGATCAAAGGGAAGAAGGGCTCGATCACGCTGCTCCCGGCGCTGACCATGCCGGACGATGACAAGACCCATCCGATCCCCGACCTGACCGGTTACATCACCGAGGGGCAGATCATCCTGGACCGGGGACTGGAACGGAAAAATATTTATCCGCCGATCGATCCGCTCCCCTCCCTTTCCCGTTTGCGCGACAAAGCGATCGGCCCCGAAAAAACACGCGAAGACCACGCCCCGCTGGCCAACCAGCTGTTCGCCGCCTATGCCCGCGGCCGTGAAGTGCGCGAACTGCTGGTGGTCCTGGGCGAAGGGGCCCTGTCCGATATTGACAAGCTCTACTTAAAATTTGCCAACCTCTTTGAAACCCGTTACCTGACCCAGGGGGAGACGGAGAATCGCACGATCACCGAGACTTTAGATCTCGGCTGGGAGCTGCTCGCGATCCTGCCCAGAGAAGAGCTGAAGCGCATTAAAGACGAGCTGATGGAAAAGTATGGCCAAAAGAGTTAACGCCACGCGCATGGAGCTCCTGCGCCTGCGGCGGAGAACGCTCCTCGCCCGCAAGGGGCACAAACTGCTCAAGGACAAACTTGACGGTTTAATTCAGCGCCTGCTGGAGATCGTCAAAGCCCGCCAGCGGTTGAGCAATATTCTGGAGCAAGAACTGGCCGGGATCTTCCAGCAATTGGTGCTCAGCTCCGCCCAGCTCAGCCCGGAAAGCCTTTACGCGCTGGTCCTGTCCCGCCCCTGCACAACTGGGGTAGAGATCTCCATCCATAACATTATGGGAGTAAGGATCCCGCGGTTTGAACTGAAGATCGAGGGCGATCCCCTGGCTTACGGGTCCGTTGCTGTCCCGGCGGAATTAGACCCGGCCATCAGCCGGTTCAGAGAAATATTAAAGGACCTGGTCAAGCTGGCCGAATATAACAAGGCTATAACAGTTATCGCCGCGCAGATCATCGAGATCAAACGCCGGGTCAACGCTTTAGAATATGTCCTCATTCCTGAGCTGGAAAATGCGGTTGCTTATATCCGCATGAAGCTGGCGGAGATGGAGCGCAGCGCTATCGTTACCCTGCTGAAGATCAAGGATATCGTGCGATCAAGATCATGAGCTTCCTTATCTCATTCCTGATCATCGCCGCCGCGGAATTAGGCGACAAGACGCAATTATTAACGCTTGGTTTCGCGACCAGATTTCCCGTTTGGCAAGTGATCGGCGCCGTGGCGGCGGCGACGTCTCTGCTCATGGTTTTAGCCGTTATTTTCGGCGGAGCGATCAACCGTTTTGTGCCGGAATTCTACCTGCAGCTGGCCGCCGGCCTGTTGTTCATCGGTTTTGGGCTGTGGACATTTTTTAGCAAGGAAGATGATGATGAAGAGGCAAAGGCCAAAGGGAGATACAATAATCCCTTCCTTTTTATCTTTTCAACTTTTTTCTTAGCCGAGCTGGGAGACAAAACCCAGCTTGCCACCCTTACCCTGTCCGCCAAATACGGCGCTCCGTTCCAAGTTTGGCTCGGAGCAACCCTGGGCATGGTTGGAGTTAACGTGATCGCCGCCTTGTCCGGCTCCTGGATAAAAAAATATGTTGCCGACCGGCATATAAAATGGATCGGGGCGTCAATTTTTATTATATTTGGTATAATTACGTTATGGAAAATATTGTTAAATTTTTAATGCGGCGGCCGCTGGCGACGATCGTCGTGATCCTGGCCCTGACGGCGGTCATGGGAGTTGCCTGCACCACTCTGCGGATGGAAACCGACATTAAAAAGCTGCTGCCCAACGATTCCGCCTCAGTGACCGCTTACAATGAAATTGACGAGAAATTCGGCGGGGCGGACCAATTGTTCATTATTGTTGAGGACAAAAATATCTTCGATGCCCCCACCCTGGCCAAGATCCGCGAACTGACCGAAAAGCTCAAAACGATCTCCGGCGTCAGCCGCACTATCAGTATCACCAACCTGGATGAGATCAAGGCCGTCCCGGGCGGGATCGAGATCGCGCCGCTCGACTACAGCGATCTTGCCAAGTTCCGACAGAAATTGCTGTCCGACGATAAATATGCCGGCGTTTTTGTCTCCAAAGACGGCAGCGCGACCTTGATCTTGATCAAACTCTTCATCGCCAGGGATGACAAAACCGTGCCGGCCGTGCGCGCGTTGATCAAAAACTTCGCCCAACCGGAAAAGATATACCTTACCGGTCCACCCTATATCTCCCAAGTCATCCAGGAAGGGATGGCTCAAGATCTTATCCGTTTGATCCCGCTGGCGCTGGCGCTGGTCTCTTTTATTCTGTATTTAAGCTTCCGGAACTGGTATGGCATTGTCCTGCCCTTGGCGACGGTCGTGATCTCCGCCATCTGGTCAATGGGCCTGATGTCGCTGCTCGGCAAACCGATAACCGTTCTCTCCTGCGCTGTCCCTGTCCTTTTGATCAGTGTCGGCAGCGCTTACGGCATTCATATCATTTCCCGTTTCCAGGAAGAAGACAGCGGCGTCTCGCCCAAGGCCGCGCTGGAAAAAACCATGAGTAAGACCGGCATCGCAATCTTCATCGCCGCTGCCACGACCGTTGTCGGTTACCTTTCCAATGTGGTTTCCGATATCTCGGCTATCCAGACCTTTGGCTATATCACCGGTTTCGGGGTAACGATCGCCTTTATCGTTTCCATGACCTTTATCCCGGCTGTCCTCCAGTTTGTCAGGAAAAAAAACAACGGAATAAAAGCTGTGGCCGACCACGATCCTCTCAGCCGGTCCCTCAGCCTGCTTGGCAAAGTCGTAACGGTGAAAAAATTCTGGGTGTTTGCCGTCACAGCCGCATTACTGATCATTGCCGCCATCGGTTATCCCCGACTGACCACCGAAACCGACCCGGTTAAATATTTCAGCCAGAAAAGCGAGGTCGTCAAGACCACGGAGCTGGTAAAAAAGAAATTCGGCGGGGCGATCACGATCGATATCATGTTCAAAGGCGATCTCAAAGACCCGGAGACCCTCTCCAAGATCGAACAATTGCAGGCCAGGATGAGATCGATCGAGCTACTCGGCCCTTCTTACTCGATCGCGGACGCGCTTAAAGAAACCAATTGTTACATGAATGACAACCGGCAAGAATTCAAGGTCATACCCAAAAGCCGGGACGGGATAGCACAATACCTGCTCCTCCTTTCCATGACCGGCTCGGACCTCGTCGAGAACATGATCACCTCCGATCACGAATCAGCGCTGCTCTCCGTGCGCGTCGGCACTTCCAAATCAAGCGTGATCGACCGGATCGTCAAACAGCTTAAGCAAGAGATCACGGACATCTTCGGCGCCGATCATCAAGTGGAGATAAAACTTTCCGGCATGGCCGTTATCTTAAAGGAAATGCGCGAAATGCTGATCGCCAACCAGGCCCAAAGCCTGGCGCTGGCGCTGATCTTCACTTTTATTATGATCTGGGCGCTTTACCGGACCTTCTGGGGCGCCCTCTTCTGCATGACGCCGATCTTTGTCACCGTCTGTTTGAATTTTGGCGTCATGAGCTGGTTCGGCATCCCGCTCGACATGGCCACGGTCTTGGTCGGCAGTGTCGCCGTTGGCATGGGGATCGACTACTCGGTCCATCTCTTTAACCGGTATAAAGAAGAGCGGGCCGCCGGCAAGCGGGCTGACACCTCGGTTATTTTATCCCTTAATACCGTCGGTAAAGCGATCATCTACAACGCCGCCTCGGTCGCGGTCGGTTTTGTGATCCTGATTTTCTCTGAATTTGAGATCCTCAAGAGCTTTGGCATCCTGGTCGCGCTGACCATGGGCTTCGCTGCTTTCGGCGCCCTGGCGCTCCTGCCGGAA
>JAQTLJ010000097.1 GCA_028714935.1 Candidatus Margulisiibacteriota bacterium
GATCGCCTTCGGCCGCGGGATCGGTGACGCGGCGGCCGTTCTGTTCACCGCCAGTTTTACCGATTCCCTGCCGTATTCGCTCTTTAAGCCGGTCGCGACCCTGCCGCTGGCGATCTTTTTCCAGCTCGGCACGCCTTTTCCGGAAGTGCAGCAGCGCGGCTACGCGTCAGCTTTTATCTTGACCCTGATCATCCTCACAGTTAGCGTTCTGGCCAGAATACTTTCGGCCAGGTATTCGAAACATATAATAAAATGAGCGTTAAATATCACATCAGTACAAAGAACTTGAATATTTATTACGGCCAGCACCGGGCGCTGGGCGATATCACGCTAGAGATACCGGATAAGAAGATCACCGCGATAATCGGCCCGTCCGGCTGCGGTAAAACCACGCTGCTCAAGTCCTTTAACCGTTTGATCGACCTGCAGGAAGGGATAAAAGTTGAAGGCGAGGTTCTGGTAGACGGCGAAAACATCTACGGTCCGACGGTGGAAATAACCCATCTACGGGAAAAAATGGGTTATCTGTCGCAGAAACCGCAGGTCCTGCCCATGTCTATTTATGACAATGTTGCTTTCGGGCCGCGGCTCCATCAGACGAGAGAAAAAGGAAAACTGAACGGACTAGTCGAACGCCACCTGAAAGAGGCGGGGCTCTGGGATGAAGTCAAAGACCGGCTGCATGCCCCGGCCGCGAAGCTTTCTATCGGTCAGCAGCAGCGGCTTTGCCTGGCCATGGGATTGGCGGTTGAGCCCGAAGCGATCCTCTGCGACGAGCCGACTTCCGCGCTTGATCCCATTTCCGCCGAGCGGGTCGAACAGCGCTTCCTGGCGCTGAAACAGCAATATACCATTGTCCTGGTGACCCACACGTTAAGGCAAGCAAAAAGGCTGGCTGACTATATTATTTTCCTTTATATGGGGGAAATGATCGAATCCGGCCCCGCTAAAGAGATATTTGAACACCCCAAGCACGAGAGAACAAAGGCCTATATCGGGGGAACGATCGGTTAATATTTTGCTCAATTGCCCCCATTTACAATTTGGACTATAATTATTATTAATGCTTGAGCTTTCAATAATAATTGTCAATTATAATTCGCAAAAGTATCTAATTAATTGTCTGCAATCAATATATCAAAACACCAAAGACATTAGTTTTGAGGTCATTGTTGTAGATAACGCCTCGTCCGACGATAGCGCGGCAATTGTCGCCCGGGAATTCCCTAAGAGTCAAGTAATAAAAAATGACCATAATCTTGGTTTTATTAAGGGCAACAATATCGGCCTAAGGCTGGCAAAAGGCAAATATCTTCTTTCCTTGAACAATGACACAGAAATAAAAGATAACGCCTTAAAGATCTTGGTTGATTTCATGGATTCTCACCCGGAAGCCGGTGCCTGCGGCGCAAAACTTCTTAACTCAAACGGCACAATACAACATCAATGCAAGCGGGGTTTCCCAACGCCCTGGAATATCTGCACTTATTCTCTGGGCTTAAGCAAGCTTTTTCCAAAAAGTAAGTTGTTCGGGGGATACTTAATGGCCTACCTTGGTCCAAATAAGATCAATGAGATTGATGCTATTTCTGGCGCTTGCTTTATGGTCAGAAAAGAAATTGCAGACCGGGTTGGCATTATGGACGAGGACTATATCATGTACGGCGACGATCTTGACTGGTCATACCGCATCAAGCAAGCCGGCTGGAAAATATATTATGTGCCGGAGGCGGAAATCATTCATTACGGCGGCAGGGGAGGTAGCAGCATTCATCGGCACAGAAATATCATTGAATTTCACCGTTCTATGTTTACTTTTTATAATAAACACTACAAAAAGAAGTATCCGTTTTTTATAACCTGGCTTGTTTACGCAGGCATTGGTTTTAAATGTGTTAAAAAACTCTTAATGTATAAGCTGCGTAAAGAAAAACACGTCGGGTCGAAAAAGCCCTAAACCGATTGAACCGTCTTTGAATTTAAGATAAAATTCCTTCATGTTTATCCTTGTTCGTTTAATTACTGATATTATTATAATATCGTTGTCCTATATCCTGGCATATTCTATTAAATTTAATTTGTTCAGCTGGGCCGGCATATTTTCTTTTCCCTTATTCCAATACGCCAACTATTTATTATTTATCTTGTTCATCTATCTTCTTGTTTTCTTCTTTGTGGGGATGTACAAGCTTCGCAAAGGCTTTCTAATCGAATTTGATGAGCTGTGGGGCATATTTTTTTCATTGATAACTGCTTGGTCCATCCTGATAGTTCTGACGTTTATCCGCGGCGAATATGAATATTCCCGGCCGATCATCCTTTTGAGCTGGCCGATCAGTTTTATTGCGCTCACCGTAGCAAGGCAAGTAATACTCAGGATCGAGCTAATCGTCAGGGCAAAGGGTTATGGCAGTAAAAAGGCTGCCATTATCGGTCTGGGCCAGCTGGCTCAGACTGTCGCGCAAAAAATAAAGGAGCACCCAGCCTACGGTGTTAATTTTGTTGGTTTTATAGGAGAGAACGGCCAAGAATGCCTGGGCAAACTTGTTGATATTAACCGTATTGTTGACCAGAATAAGATCGAGATCCTCTATATCGCTGATAAGTCGATCTCCAGGGAAAAACTAACTGAACTGGCTGAATTCTGCGCGCAAAGAGGCATTTCACTTGGCACGATCCCGGATGTTTTTGAGATACTGACGACTTCGCCGTCAGTCGAAGACATCGAAGGTTTGCCGATCGTCAGCCTGAAAGAAACCCGGTTCACCCCCTTAAACCGCTTTTTTAAAAGAACTTTTGATCTAGTTCTTTCTTTGTTCGGGATCATTATTTTTGCCGTTCCAATGATCATCATCGCGATCCTCGTCAGGATCACTTCGCCCGGCGGCCCAGCGGTTTATAAGCAGGAAAGAGTAGGCAGGCAGGGAAAAGTATTCAATGTATGTAAATTCAGGACCATGATACCGAATGCTGAAGAGAGTACTGGCCCGATCCTGGCGACCGAAGATGACCCGCGCAAGACAGCGTTCGGTAAATTCCTGAGGATGACCAACCTGGATGAACTGCCCCAGTTGTTCAATATCCTGGAAGGCGACATGAGTTTTGTGGGGCCGCGTCCGGAGCGGCCGGAATTCGTCAGGGAATTCAGGCAATTGATACCCAAATACATGGAGCGGCATAAGATCAGGCCGGGGCTGGCAGGGTGGGCGCAGTTGCATGGCGGCTACAACATGCCGGCAGAAGAAAAGATAAAGTATGATCTTTACTACGTTGAGAATTGGTCCTTTTTACTGGACATAAAGATCATCCTTAAATATATCCAGATCGCGTTTACCTTGCAGAGAAGAAACTAACCTTTCAGCTATTGACAACTCTTGCCCCTCCATGTTATTATATTAGCACTCTATCTAAGTGAGTGCTAACAAGTATCTCGACAAGCTCGATACGAGGAGGTGAGTTTGAGTATGGCAAGCAAGAATTTGACCCCGATCGGTGACCGGGTGGTGGTTAAACCGGAGCCGGAAGAGCAAAAGACCAAGTCCGGGATCGTTCTGCCTGATTCCGCCAAGGAAAAGCCGTCTGAAGGGACAGTGGTCGCGGTCGGAAGCGGCCGGATATTGGATAATGGCCAAAAAGTTCCGCTGGAGGTCAAGATCGGTGATAAGATCATTTACAGCAAGTACGGCGGGACCGAGGTCAAGATCGATAACGAAGAGTATATCATCTTGTCCGAAAGGGACATTTTAGCTATCAGGAAGTAATTAAGGAGGTGACTCGAAATGGCAGCAAAAGAAATGATGTTTGGAGATGAGGCGTGGCGGAAGCTCGAAAAAGGAGTTTCCAAAGTCGCCAATGCAGTCAAGATCACGCTTGGGCCCCGCGGCCGCAACGTGGTCCTGGAAAAGAAATGGGGATCGCCGACGATCACCAATGACGGCGTGACGATCGCCAAGGAGATCGACCTGGAAGACCCATACGAGAATATGGGCGCCCAGCTCCTGAAAGAGATCGCCAGCAAGACCAATGATATCGCCGGCGACGGGACAACGACCGCAACCGTTCTTGGCCAGATAATTTTTAAGGAAGGGCTGAAGAGCGTAGTTTCCGGTATCAACCCGATGGCGATCAAACGCGGTATTCAAACCGGCGTTGACCTGGCCGTGGCGGAACTTAAGAAGCAAAGCCGGTCGGTCGAAACAAAAGAAGCGATTTCGCAGGTAGCGGCGATTTCCGCCAACAATGACGCGGAGATCGGCAGCCTGATCGCGGACGCCATGGAAAAGGTCGGCAAAGATGGTGTTATCACTGTCGAAGAGTCAAAGGGGATCGAAACGACCCTGGAAGTCGTTGAAGGTATGCAGTTCGACAAGGGGTACGCTTCGCCTTACATGGTGACCGACCGCGAAAGGATGGAGTGCGTCCTGGAAGACTGCTTCATGCTGATCACCGATAAGAAGATCAGCGCGGTCAAGGACCTGCTCCCGGCCCTGGAAAAGGTCGTTCAGGCGGGCAAACCGCTCCTGATCATCGCTGATGAGATCGAAGGCGAAGCCCTGGCGACACTCGTCGTCAACAAGCTGCGTGGCACGCTCAATGCCGTAGCCGTCAAGGCTCCAGGCTTCGGCGATCGCCGGAAGGCGATGCTCGAAGATATCGCGACCCTGACTGGCGGAGAAGTGATCTCCGAAGAAAAAGGGTTGACCCTCGAGAAAGTCGATGAAGCGTGGTTCGGGAAAGCGAAGAAGATCGTCGTCCGCAAGGAAGACACG
>JAQTLJ010000098.1 GCA_028714935.1 Candidatus Margulisiibacteriota bacterium
AATGGATCAGTTTCATCAAATACATGTTGCCAACGGCGATCTTGCGGCCGAATGACCGGCCGGTCCTGCCATCACGTAAATCGACCTTGCCGGAGCTGTCCAGCCAGGAAACCTTGCCCTCGACCGCCGCTTTTTCCAGTTGCCTCTCGACAATTTTAACCGAGGCATCCTCTTCAAATGTCTCATCAAAAGCCGGCAGTTCATACGTTTCTTTCAATATTTGGCCGGCATGACCAAGCAACAGCTCAAAGATTTGGCCGATGTTCATACGGGAAGGAACGCCGAGCGGATTTAAGATCACATCTACCGGTGTGCCATCAGGCAAATACGGCATATCTTCTTCCGGCATGATCCTGGCAACCACGCCTTTATTGCCATGGCGCCCGGCGATCTTATCGCCGATCGCTATTTTTCTGATCTGCGCCAGATAGACCCTTACCAGTTCATGTACCCCGGGCGGTAATTCATCGCCCCTCTCCCGAGAAAAGATCCTGACCGCCATGACAATCCCGCCTTCCCCGGGAGGGACACGCAGTGAAGTGTCGCGCATGTCCCTGGCTTTATCGCCAAAGATCGCCCGCAGCAGCTTTTCTTCAGCCGGCAGTTCAGTTTCACCTTTCGGCGTAACCTTGCCGACCAGAACATCGCCCGGGCCGACTTCCGCTCCAGCAGTAATGATCCCTCTTTCATCTAAACTTGCCAGGGCTTCTTCCCCAACATTGGGGATTTCACGGGTTATTTCTTCCATGCCAAGTTTGGTCGCACGGACTTCAACTTCCAGACGCTGAATGTGGATAGAAGTCAAAAGATCTTTTTTGACCAACTTTTCGGAAAGGATAATGGCATCCTCATAGTTATAGCCTTCCCATGGCATCATCGCGACCGTTACGTTCCTGCCAAGCGCCAGTTCTCCGCCGGAAGTGGCCGAACCGTCGGCGAGGATATCGCCCTTTTTCACCCGATCACCAGCCTTGACGCAAGGCCTTTGATGGATCAAAGTATCCTGGTTGCTCCGGCCAAAATTGATGAGTTTATAGACTTCCTTTTTATTATCAGCTTTCTGGATCACGACTTCTTCGGCGGATACTTTAATGATTTTTCCGGCGCTCTCCGCCTTGACCAATGTCCTTGAGTCGTTGGCTACTTGATCTTCCAGGCCGGTACCGACTATCGGCGCTTCCGGATTGACCAAAGGCACCGATTGCCGTTGCATATTAGCTCCCATCAATGCCCGGTTAGCGTCATCATGCTCAAGAAAAGGGATCATTGCGGTCGTGATGCCGACGATCTGCTCAGGCGCAACTCCGACATACTCAACTTCTTGGTTGGGGGAAAAAATAAATTCCCGTTTAAAGCGGACCGGCACCGCTCCCTCTGTTATTTTTCCCTTTTTATCCACTTTTACATCGCAAGAAGCGATCTTGTGCAGATCCTCAATATCAGCGGTCAAATATTCGATCTTACTGGTAAAGACTCCTTTTTCAACCTTGCGATACGGCGTTTCAATGAATCCAAACTTATTGACCCGTGCATGGGTTGAAAGAGAAGCAATTAAACCGGCATTGGGCCCTTCGGGTGTTTCGATCGGACATACCCGGCCGTAATGGGACGGATGGATGTCTCTAACTTCGAAGCCAGCCCTTTCCCGGCTTAATCCGCCGGGGCCTAAGGCGGACAACCTCCGCTTATGCGTTAATTCCGCTAAAGGATTGGTTTGATCCATGAACTGTGAAAGCTGGCTGGAGCCGAAAAATTCTTTGATCACCGCCTGTAATGGACGGATATTGATGAGCTGTCCCGGCGCAACCGCCTCATCTCCCCTGACCATCATCTGTTCTTTGATTAGTCTTTCCACTCTCGATAAACCGATCCTGAGCTGGCGCTGGAGCAGCTCGCCGACCGCCCTGACGCGGCGGTTGCCCAGATGGTCAATATCATCCGGTATCCCTTCGCCCGAATTGATGACGATCAAATACTTGACCATCGCCAAGATATCCGCTTTCGTTAACACATATTTTTCTTCCGAAACATTGATCCCCAGCTTACGGTTCATCTTATAGCGGCCGACCCTGCCCAGATCGTAGCGGCGGCCGTTAAAGAATAAATTATTGAGATAGACCTGCGCTCCTTCTTGAGTAACGGGGTCACCGGGACGCAGTTTCTTGTAAACTTCGATCAAGGCTTCGTCTTTTGGCAGGATGGGACACTCTTTAAGCGACCGCCGGCGGGACTCCCCTTCTGCCAAAGCTTCTAGAATTTCCTTTTCCGTGCAGCCGATCGCCGAAAGGAACATGGTGATCGGGATCTTACGCGTCCTGTTTATTCTGGTAAAAACAGCGCCCGCGGCATCGGTCTCGATCTCCAGCCAGGCGCCGCGATCAGGGATAACTGTGGCATAATAATAAGTCTTGCCGATCCGTTCGATCCGCTTCGATTCCCGATAATAAACACCAGGCGACCGTACCAGTTGCGAAACGATCACCCGTTCCGCCCCGTTGATTATGAACGTCCCCCGATCCGTCATCATCGGCAGATCGCCGATAAAAACGTCCTGTGATTTGACCTCTTTGCTCTGCTTATTGAGCAGCCGGGTTTCAACTTTCAGGGGATAAGCATAAGTGGCTTCACGGATCAGGCACTCCTGAGCCGTAAACTTCGGTTTACCGAGCGTATATTTGCCGGTGAAGGAAAGCTCCAGCTTTCCTTCATACCCTTTGATCGGTGAAACGAGCTTCAGTTCTTCCAGCAACCCTTCCTCCAGGAACCAGCGGAACGAATCCTTCTGCAGCTCCAGAAGATCCGGGGGCTCGACCACCTTTTTTTGATTTGGATTAACTAACCTTATTCTTGATTTCATTATTTAATCTCGACCTTTGCTCCTTCGGCTTCCAATTTCTTTTTGATATCATCAGCCTCTTCCTTCTTGATCCCCTGCTTTACCGGTTTGGGAGCGGTATCCACGACTTCCTTCGCTTCCTTAAGACCGAGACCGGTAACTTCACGAAGTACTTTCAAGACCTGGATCTTCTTGTCGCCCGCTGAATTAAGAATAACATCAAATTCATCTTTGACTTCAGCCGCTTCTCCGCCTCCGGCCACCGCTCCAACCATAACAGGAGCCGCCGCTGAAACACCGAACTTGTCTTCCAGCTTCTTGACCAGATCAGCCAGCTCAATGACCGTCATATTCTCCACCGTTGTCAGAATCTCATCAACTTTTGCCATCTTTTTCACCCCCCTTTACTTTGCTTGATCGCGTTCAACGCGTAGGCCAATTTTCTGATCGGGCCCTGCATAACATTAACCAACCCGTATATCGGGGCTTTAAATCCGCTGACAACCTTGCCGATCAGCACTTCCCTTGGCGGCAGCTTGGCAACGCTGGTAACGCCCTTTTTATCGATAATTAACTTTTCAATAACCCCGGTCCTGATCTCACCTTTCTCGATCTCTTCAAAGAATTCAACCAAGAGCTTCAGCGGCGCGACCGGGTCCTTATAACCGAGCAGCACTCCCGTTGGCCCCTGCAAATGCTCATCCAGCCCGGCAAAGCCTGCCGCCTCCAAAGCCTTCTTGAGCAAAGTGTTCTTAATGATCTTATATTCCGACCCATCAGCGCGCAGTTTCTTGCGCAGGCTGGTGATTTCCTTGACCGTAACCTTGCGAAAATCAGAGAGGACAATGACTTTGGCGGAATCGATCTTCTCTTTCAAGTTCGCCACAGTCTGTTGCTTTTTCTCTAAAGTCTTTGCGTTGCCCATTTATTGTTTTTCCTGTTCCAAAACGATCTTGGGATCGATCTTTACTCCCGGCCCCATTGTGCTCGAAACCGTAATTGATTGGACAAAACTGCCTTTAAGCCCTGTCGGTTTGACATGCAATATGGCCTCCAGCGCCGCGCTGAAATTTTTCTCCAGCGCTTCTGCTTCAAAGGAAACTTTCCCCAGCAGCATATGCAGCGCCGAGTTTTTATCCATTTTAAACTCGACTTTCCCCCCTTTAAACTCCTTAACGGTCTTTTCGATCTCCATCGTTACCGTCCCGGTTTTCGGGTTTGGCATCAGCCCTTTTGGGCCCAAAACCTTTCCCAGTTTGCCAACTGCGCCCATCATATCGGGAGTAACGATCAAAATGTCAAAATCAAGAAAGCCGTTCTGGATCTTGCCAACCAGGTCGTCTCCTCCGCAGAGATCGGCCCCCGCTTCCTCCGCCTCTTTGATCTTATCGGCTTTGGCAATGACCGCAACTTTTTTCGATTTCCCCGATCCGGCAGGCAATAAAACCGTCCCTCTGACCGAGTGTTTTTTGGGATCAACACCCAATTTCATCGCCAGATCAACCGATTCATCAAATTTTGTCCTGGCCGTTCGCTTGACCAGCTGCAGTGCCTCCGTCGGTCTATAGAATTTATTCTTTTCGACCAGCTTTTCTTTTTCTTGATATTTCTTGCCGTAACGGGCCATCGTTTATCCTTCCACCGTAATTCCCATGTTCCTGGCGGTACCTTCGACAATCTTCATTGCCGCTTCAACATCATCGGCGTTAAGATCGGGCATTTTTATCTTTGCAATCTCTCTGATCTTTTCCCTGTTTACTTTCCCGACTTTGTTCTTATTCGGTCCTCCCGACCCTTTTTCAACCCCGGCCGCTTTACGCAGCAAGTCAGCCGCCGGCGGGGTCTTTAAAATGAACGAAAAAGAGCGGTCCTTATAAATTTCGATCTCCACCGGGACAATGACATCGCCTTTATCCTTG
>JAQTLJ010000099.1 GCA_028714935.1 Candidatus Margulisiibacteriota bacterium
TCTTTCAGGGACCTTTTTAACAGATAAGCAAAAAGCGCCGGATAAAGTGACAGGGACAAGGTCAATATCAGCCAGCCAAGCACGATCAGTCCGCCGACCCATTCGCTTAAAGTGTTAATAAATAAAGACGTAATGCCATAAAACGGCAGCCCCATAAGGAAACAGCATTGGGCTGCCTGCCTTGGATTGGCCGAAGCGCGAATGGCATAAAATAAAGGGAGAAAAGCGAACCACGCCAACCAGAAAAAATTAAATCTCGGGAATATCAGGGCCAGAAGCAGCCCGGAAATAACCGACCAGGCATAGATCATTGAATATCCACCCGGCATTTCAGGATATCAATTGACGGATCAAGAGAACTATCCTCTGTGTCATCAACAACAACATAGGAACCGGAATATTTTAGGATATAATTACTGCTGGTGGGCAGGTGGTCCGCTGGTATTTTTGCCAGCCCGTTCGCCCAGGGAAGAGCGATAATGTCAAAATAGATCTGGTCAGGAACAGTGGCAAATAATCTCCCCAGGCGAAAGCTGAAGCTGACTTTTGTACTAATGTTCCCTAGGGTCGAAAGCACTTCCCGAGTTGGAGATTGCCCAATAGTAAATGGCCCCTTGACCAGCGTATAGCCGATCGGATCGGCCAGCACGTAGCCCGACCAGGTCGAATAAAAATTTGTGTAATAGGCTTCGGCGCTGCCGATCAGCGGCGTTGTTCCGGGCTCGATCAGCTCGGGCGCGTCGTCAAGCTGGTAAGGCGGCGGCAGCGGGATCTTATAATTCGGGTCCGCACTGAGCACCAGGAAATAGCGGTTAGCGCTCACGTCTATATTCCCGCGCAAAGTCACCTCAACCACTATCTGGTCGCCGGCGGAGACGATCGGTGTCACGTTCCTGGCGCAGCCGCCAATCGTAATAACCAATAACCAAGATACAATCATCAAACAAATCTTTTTCATTAATACCTCTGTACCGCCCCTTCCGGTTTAAAATCTTTTAACTGCTTGTCAAAACTTTCGATGTAAAAGCCGCGGCCGGTGGACATCCCGACCGGTTCGTCCGGCAAAGCTTTTAACTTAAAGGTCACACTGAACTCCTTGCGATAATCGGAATACGTGTAAACCAAATCCCAGCAGTGCAGGTCTTTCTGGACCATTATATCACGCACCTTGAACTGGTCGCTCAGCGGATCATAAACCTGGTTGAATTTAACATGCCACTGGTTAGGTTCCTTTTCCAGGAACAAGATATCATATAAGACGCTCCCCTCCTTAAGGTCGCCATTGTTGATGTCCGACTGAGTGGCAAGATTCACCGTCAGGTAGCTGTAGGGCGACAGATTGAGGCTGTTGACCAGGTCCTTATATCGGCGATTCTCGATCTCCCAGCCGGTCGCCACGCTCCAGGTCAATCTATTATCCGGCCTGACCGTAAGATTGGTTGTCACGTCATTCCACTTATGGATCTGCCAGTTGTGCCCCCCGTTAATCGTCCAGTTGACCTTATTAAGATAATAAAAGGTCATCTGTTCGGTCGCGTAATGCGAGCTGGCCCCCTGTTTGTCAAAAAGAAACGGGCTGTTGCCGTCACTGGAACTTTTTGCGAAATTTACATCGTTCCGGAAAAATCCGCCCAGATCGGTCCTCAAGCCGCCGCTTTCCCGATAGATATAAAAGGCGTCGCCGGGCGAATAAAGGTACTGGTCTAATCCCACCCCCAAAACCATGACCGTTCCCAGGGCCAGCGGCACGCTTTTATCGAGGTTGAGAGTGGTTGAATAACGCTCGGCGGAAAAATCGCGGTTCCGGCCAAGTTCGGTGACATAACGGACTTCACGGTAGTGGCCGTAACCAATCGAGGGACGCAGGTTAAAAAACCTGAGGTCCAAAGGATCCGGCGTTACCGCAACCTCCGGCTGTCTTTCCAGAAATTGATAGTTTTCATCGCCCTTATAAGTATCCTTATCCAGGTCAAGGTACCAGTCTTCACTGACCCGCCAGGAATAACCCGTCTCCCTGCCGGTGATGTCAACAACCGGGACCAAGCGCTCATCACCCGGCGCCCCTTCGCTGGTGACATTATTGTAATACTCCGCCCGGGTCGAAAACATTACATTATCTGACCAGAGCGGCCGCTGGTGGGTGAACCTTTGCGCGGCCTGGATCGTTTTAGGGTCCTGTTTAGATAAGTTATAGGTTAGATTGTAAGTACTACTAATATTATTATAAGCCTGACTGAAAGAAAAAGAGTTGTTCTGCAGCTTTGCTATGCGGTCGTCAAATGTATTTAGCCCCATATCCCAGCGAGCCTGGTTTTTATAGCCTAAACTAAGCCCCAGGCCGGTCTGGTCTTTCCTGCCCGAAGGGATCAGATAGGTGGCGGTATAATTATGGTCGAGTTTAAATGTCGTCCATTGATTGATCTGCTTGGTATGATTGATCCGGGTCACCCAATCGGTGATCCCGGTATCCTTCTCATCCAGCTGATAAAGAAAAAGCGTGCCCAAACCAAGCCCCATGAGGTTATAACCGACCTGGGTCCCTTTCCCAAAACCTTTTTTTTCCATCAGGTCGAGATACAGCAAGCCTAAAGGATATCCCCAGGTTGATTTTAAATAATCGCCTTCAACCTCATTATGGCCAAAGACCCAGTTCCTCTGCCAGTCATCATTCAAGTTATAGATCATGTAAGGCGTCCACAAGACCGGCATTTCTCCCACATATACGGTGACGTTATAACCGACGATCTTGTCTTCAGGATAGTATTCGACCCTGTCAGCAACAGTAAAATAGTGCGGCACTTCATCGTCGCAAGTCGTCACCGTCCCCTGCTTCCCCAGCATTTTGGTCCCCAGATCATTGAGTTCCTGCGCGGTAATATAAATGTTGCCATTGATCTTCTCGGGTGAAAATTTTGACTCAAAATTGCTAAAGTTCGAGACTTCGCTGGTAGCATCGTAGATCACGCAATCCGAGAAGGCCAGATAGTCAGCGGTGCTGATCTTCACATGGCCTTCGGCCGTGGCGATATTAGTGTTGGAGTCCATCCACAAATAGTCAGAGTTAATAACGACATTTTTGAAACGGACCTCCACCGAGCCGGTCGCCTCGACCAGGCCGGTCCCCTCAATAAATTTCAGCTTTTCGGCTTTAACATTAACGGGGATCTCCTGCGCAAAAGCTAGATTAATTCCAATCAGTAAAAAAAGCAGTGCTGTCGGCGCGTGTTTGGTCATTCTGACTTTGTTTGTGGTGTTTTAAACCTCAAGCGCCGTTCGGCGATCTCCGCCAGGACATCAAAATCCCTGACCCGCTTGTAAAGCTCCATTGCTCTTTTGACGTCTTTTTTAATGTACAGCAGGTCGGCCAGGTTAACGCAGACGGCGGCATTTTCCGGATCGATCGCGTAGGCCCGATTAAATTCCGTCCTTGCCTGATCGATCTGCCCCAGCATAAAATAAACGATCCCAAGGTTATTGCGGTAAATGACCGAATTGGGGTCGAGATTGATCGCCTCCTCGATCTTCAGCCTGGCTTCCTGGAACCGCCCTTCTTTGACCAGGGAAGCGGCGTAATTATTCAGCGCCGCGGCAAATCTGATATCAAGCTGAACTGCCAGCTGGAACTCCTCGAGCGCCGCCTTGTACATCCCCCGTATAAAGAAATCAAAACCCGAAGCGTTATGGTTCTGGCCAAAGGAGAGGCTCATTTCCTCCTTGCGTCCGCCCCTGGCTGTTTTCCCTTCTCTGCCCCATAGCGCCGTAACCTCGTTGGAGCGGAGCTTGGTAAAAACCATGATCAGCGCCTTGGTTTTCATGCTGTTAAGACTGGTCGCTTTTAAGTATTTCACCCGCCTTTTCAAATCACCGTAATCGATATCCTCCTGAAGGATACCTTCGTAGATCTTTAACGCCTTGCTGACCATCCCCTGAGCTTCATTGGTCGTGCCTAAATTGAAACGGACAGTTCTAATGAAATCCGCCAGCTCTTTTGGCGCCAGTTCCAACGCGCGGCTGAACTGCGCCGCTGCCAGATCATAGCGTCCGTTCCCCCGGTAAACACAACCCAAGAGGTTAGTCGCAAAAGGCGCACGCGCCTGATCTTTGAGCGCCACTTGCAGCTCCCGGATCGCCTCTTCTTCCAAACCTTTCTCAATGTATAATTTGGCCAGATCAAGATGCAGGGAGATCCTCCAGGGATCTTCAACTACCCGCTCCTTGACCTTTTCGATCTCAAGATTGATCTCCTTTTCCTTAACTTCCCGATATCTTTCCTGGATCCGGCCATTATAAGGATCCAAGATCAAAGCGGAGTTCAGCACTTCAACCGCTTTACGACAGAGCTTTAACCGGAAATAGGCTTCGCCCAGCAGGAGATAAGCGGGCGAGAAATTCTTGTCGGTCGCGATGATCCCCTCCGCCTCCACCGCCGCCCGCTGGATATCGCCTTTCATCAGATAAGCCCTGCCCAGCACCAGCCGGGCCATCAAGAGCTGCGGCTGGGAGCGGATTATCTCCCGGCATTTACGGGTCACCATCTCGGCAGAACTGGGATCGGCTTCCAGCATGCTTTCGAATTCACGCAGTGCGTCTTCAACCTGGTTTTTGTAGAGATAAGCCTCCGCCAGATAAGCATGGGCCAGCGCCTGCTCGGGGCAGAACTCCAAGACATCTCGGTAGCCGCGGATCGCCTGCTCCAAGAGCTCC
>JAQTLJ010000100.1 GCA_028714935.1 Candidatus Margulisiibacteriota bacterium
AAAATAAAATCAGCTGTCTCATCTGCCCCCCTTGAATATCAACAATTACTTCGGCCCTTGATAAATAAACCGCTTAAGCAATATATTGGTCGGGATCTTTTTAAATCCGCCAAACGGTCCCGCGTACTTGCCTCCGGTCACGACCGCGTTATAAGCCGCTTCCGGCGTATAGTTTTTTTCTTCTACCAGGTAGCGCGCAATGACCATCCCTGTCCTGTCCGCCCCCCACTTGCAGTGGATGTAAACCGGGCCGTTCAGCGCCTGCCGGATCCTTTGCCACTCGGCCTGGTTCGGGACCCTGACCGAATTTAAAGGGATATGGAGGCGTTTCATGCCCGCTTTATCAATCAGCTTTTGATATCGGTCCTGGATCCACCCGGTGTTCTCGAGGTCAACAATTATCAGGACATTTTTTGACTTCAGATAATTGAGGATCGCCAATACTTGCTGGTCGGTATTACTAAAACCGGTCACCGGGTTCAAGGGGTGGCCGCCCGCGTGGATCCGGCCGTCAATTACCCGGTAATTGTAAGGGACGGGTCCGGTCCCGGCGACATTTTCGGCCAGGAGCTGGCCGGCCAGGAGCAAAATAAATAATAACGCGATCAGCCTTTTAGCCATCAGCAATACACTTTCTCCGCTTTAGATATACTTCTTTGATCGCCGAGATCAAAGCTCTATTTCTTCGGCCACGGCATTATCAACGCCAGCGGGATAAGCAAATAGGTGAGCGATGACCAGCCGGAAACCACAAAAGAGAGCAGCAGCGCCAGCAAGGCCACGACCGGCGTGTAGAAACCCCGCCTGCTGACTTGGATAATATGTTCTTTATTGCTTCCAAGGTCGATCAGCCCTTTTTTCAAGGAATACTGCCAGATCAGCATCAGGATCAAGCTCAAGGCCAGCATGTTCGCATTAAAAAAGAGCGCCGCCGCCATGTCGCCCGTCTGGTCATTCATCAAGGAGGTCGAGAACGGCATGAGCACGACGAACAGGAGCATAAAGATGTTAAGCCAGAGCGTGACCGCGTCGGTCCTTTTTATATGATGGTACTGCTGGCTGTGGTTCAGCCAGAAGATCGACAGAAGCAAAAAGCTTAGGGCAAAATTGTAGAAGTTTTGGTACTGCGCCAGGAGGTACGCTCCGATATTGACCCCTTTGTTGACATCCGGCAGGTTGATCGAGAGGACCAAGAGCGTCATGGCAAAGGCAAAAATGCCGTCGGTCAGCGATTCCAGCCGGTGCGGGTCCATGTTGGGGCTTTTGGGTTGATCGGTTTCGCTCATTCTGCAGTTATTCTATTCGTCTGAACAAAAAAATGCAAGCGACGGCCGGTTGACACCCCGGGACGGCAGTGGGAGAATGTATTTATGATGCCTGCTAGAAGATATTTAGCATTAATTGTGTTTGTTTTATTCTGTCTCACCGGCTGCCAAACTACCACTTCTACCAGCACAACCTCCGGCTCGTCAACCAGCACGACCAGCACCAGCACAACCTCATCAACCTTGCCCGGGACGAACATTGCCTTTAAAGGCTCGATCAATAAAAGGCAAAGCGAGACCGGCCGGGCCGACTTCTACGGCGAAGTGCAGAACAAAGGGACAACTACCGTTGGCTATGTTAAGGTCCACATCACCATGAAAAATGCGAGCAGGGAAGTGCTGGGGACCAACTATTCCCACATCGACGGCACCGTACGCCGGGTCTCATCGAACACCAACAGTTGTTTGCGCCCCGGCGACACCGGCGCCTTTTACGTCGGCAGCAGCATTAATTATTCTGATGTCGCCAGCTTTGAATCTTGGATCGATTGGGACACTTATGCCACTTTCGCCCCCAGCGCTTCATTTGAAGTCGTCGGCAGCATTACCCAAGGGAGCAATGCTGCGGGCGACAGGAAATATTCGGGGCAAGCAAAGAACAAGAGCGCGACCAACGCCACGTTTGTCAGGCTGATCTTTATTTCCAAAGACAGCGCCGGCAAGGTCATTGATGATTCAGCTGCCTATGTTACCGGGACAGATGTCCGTTCCGGCGAAACCCGGAGCTTTATCGTTCAGACCTCCACCGCCACAACAGAAATAGCCAGCTACTACTACCTTTTCGATTGGAGCGAGTAAGAAAGGGGCGATCAAAATTTCAGCTGACTTAGCCCCGCCATTGACACGCTAAGATGGCAGTGGGAAAATATGCCTAACATGAAAAAACTAACTGTCGCAATCATTATTACGGTCCTGGCGATCATTGTCCTGATCCTGTTCGGCCGCCAGGTCATCAGTTCTTTTTATGCCTATGACATCCTGATCAAGGGCGGCCAGGTCTATGACGGCAGCACTGCGCCTCCGGTGATCGAAGATATCGGCATCAAGGGCGATAAGATAGTCGCGATCGGCAAAGACTTGGCCGGCTCGGCGAGGAGAACGATCGACGCCAAAGGATCGATCGTCACCCCCGGATTCATCGATGTGCATAACCACACGGACCTCGCGCTGCTGATGGCCATCTTCATGTCGGGCAAAAAGGACGATCTCTCCATGATCAATGACGCGTGGCGGAACAACCACAATTATTCGACCCAGGGCGTGACCACTATCGTGACCGGGCTGTGCGGCGCCGGTTTCTGGGATACCAGGCAATGGCTGGGACTAGTCGACTCCCAAAAATTCGCCAGCAACGTTTATCATCTTATCCCCTACGGCATGCTGCGGCAGCAGCTGTTCGGGAACGACCAGCCGACCGCCTTGACCGGGGAACAGCTGGAGAAGCTTAAGGCAATAGTTGAAAAAGAAATGCGCGGCGGTGCGATCGGCCTGACCGTCGGCCTGGAGTATGCGCCCACCTGTTTCACCACCACGGATGAGCTGGTCGAGATCGCCAAGGTGGTCAGTAAATACGGCGGGCTTTACGACGCCCATATCCGGGACCAGACCGGGGCCGGAGAGCTGAAGTCGATCAGGGAGACCATTGAGATCGCCCAGCGCGCCAAAATACCCGTGCACATCTCGCACATCCAGCTCAACCTCCCCTGGGGCAATGTCACGTCAAAACAGATGATGGGCCTGATCGAGCAGGCCCGGGCCGAAGGAGTGGACATCACGGCGGACCAGCATCCTTATGCCGCCGGCTATGCTGTCCTCTCCTACCGCCTGCCGCCTAAATACAAGACCGGCACCGGCGTGAATGAAAAATACAAGAATCCCGCGGGCAAAGCGGAGATGATAGCGGTCACCAAAAAAATATTTACTTTCCTCTCACCGGAAAAGATCAGCCTGACCGACGGTCCGGGAAAATACCGCAATAAGACCATCAAGGAGATCGCGGATATTGAAGGAAAAGATCCGGCCGAGGTCTATGTTGAACTTTCCTGCCTGGAGCCGGCGCCCTACGCCCTCTTTTTTGAGATCAGCGACCAGATCAACCGGGAGATCATGCCCCATGATTATGTTTTCACCGCTTCCGACGGCTTTACGGTCTTTGCGCCTGCCGATTCACCGCATCCCCGGTTTTTCGGCTGTTTCCCGAGAAAGATCAGGAAATACGCGCTGGAGGATAAGCTGTTGAGTTTAAATGATGCTATCCGCTCCATGACTTCGCTGCCGGCCAAAAAGTTCAAGCTCAAGGGCCGGGGCGAGATCAAGGTTGGCAAGTATGCTGACATCGCGGTGATCGACCTGGCCAACTTTAAAGACAATTCCACTTATGCCGAGCGCAGTCTTTATTCAGAAGGCGTTGAGTATTTACTGGTCAACGGCAAGGTTGAGATCGATCAGGGCAAGCTGACCGGGAAACGGGGCGGCCACTTCTTCCCCGCTATCTGGCCAAAGAACAATGAAATTTCCGCAAGGGCGCGCCGATAAACAATCATGGTAACTGGAGCAAGAGCCCTGGTCAATTACGGCGGGGCGCACAATGTACGCGCCAATGGTTTCAACAGATTAATTGACGGCCCGACCTGGAGCCTCGGGAGGGCTGCGCGCATAATTGCCGCTGCGGCCAGGGACAGGGATTGCAAATTTTTAATTCCTGAACACGGTTTTACCAGGCTTGAGGCAAGGCTGCGCCGGTTGAACGTTCTGTCGATATCTTTCCCCAAAGGGATCACCGCCAAAGAGGTAAAAAGTTATCTCCGGCACGTTCTTTACACCTCTTTCGCACGGGCCGGAGACGAGCAGGATCCCCGGAAAACAAATTATGGCGGTTATCTCAAAGAAGTTATCATCGGCTTTCCCGGGCTTGACAACGAATCGATCGCCAATTTATTGGCCGACTTACCAAATTGCAGCCGGTTTACGGGGACAAGAAAAGTCTCTATCGAGAGTTCGGACTATCCCGGGACCGGAGCAAGATACTTAGCAGCGGGGACAATAACCAGTATTTCCACTGAAAATGTTTACGAGAAATATTCCCCGGAAGAACAAGCCCGTTTGGCGAAAGGGCTGCTTGCTTTGCTTGATGCCGGCAAGAGGGAAAGCGTCCTTGCTCTTCTGCAGGCAAAAAATCCCGCGTTGCACAAAATGATAACCGAATAATCAGCCTTTCCCCGCTTCTAGCCCCCCGGAGCATTGACACTCAAAGATGGCGGTGGGAGAATATTAGCGATGAAAAAGAAATACTGGTCAGGCCGTGTGACAAAAGAGAGCAACGCTCTTGATCTCGAAGGCGGCGTTTTCACTTTTAAGGACCCGAAGAAGAT
>JAQTLJ010000101.1 GCA_028714935.1 Candidatus Margulisiibacteriota bacterium
GTGGATATGCTGTCTTTGCCCGGGATAGAGATGTCGACCGGTTCCCTGGGGCAGGGATTGTCAGCCGCCAATGGTATGGCTTTGGCGGCAAAAATGGATAAGAGGGATTCCCGGATCTATTGCCTATTAGGCGATGGCGAGTGCCAGGAAGGACAGGTTTGGGAAGCGGCGATGACCTCCAGCCACCATAAACTGGATAATTTAACAGCTATCATTGACCATAATAAATATCAGATCGACGGCCGGATCGAAGAGATCAAAAGCCTGGCGCCCTTCGCGGATAAATGGAAAGCTTTTGGCTGGAGCGTTTCTATCTGCGATGGGCATAATGTGAAATCAATAATCGAAGCCTTGGAGAAGGCAGAAAAAATAAAAGGCAAGCCTTCAATGATAATTGCGGACACGATTAAAGGCAAAGGCGTTTCCTTTATGGAAGAGAAGCCCCTTGATTATCATGGCAAGGCGCCCACGCCGGAGGAAGAGAAAAAAGCGATCGCAGAACTTTGCCAATTAAAGGACTTAAAATCATGAGCGAAATGAAGACCGCGGCAACTCGCGACGCTTACGGTAAAACCCTGGTGGAACTGGGGAGAGAGAACCCGGATATTGTCGTCCTTGACGCTGATCTGGCAGTGTCAACTAAGACCGCGCTTTTTCGTAAGGAATTCCCGGCCCGCTTTTTTGATATGGGGGTAGCAGAGCAGGATATGATCGGCACGGCGGCCGGCCTGGCCGCCAGCGGCAAGATCGTTTTTGCCTCAACTTTTGCTGTCTTTGGCTCCGGCCGTGCCTGGGACCAAGTCAGGATGTCGGTCGCTTATACCAGGTTGAATGTTAAAATAGTTGTTACCCATGGGGGAATTACCACCGGCGAAGACGGCGCTTCGCACCAGGCCAATGAAGATATCGCGATCATGCGCGTTTTGCCTAACCTGACGGTCATTGTCCCGTCCGACGCTGTGGAAACCGCTAAAGCGATCAGGAGCGCGGCCAAGTTTTACGGCCCGATGTATATCCGGTTAAGCCGGTTGGCCACGCCGATCATTAATAAAGAGGATTATGAATTTAAGATCGGCAAGGGCGTAGTCCTGCGCGACGGCCGGGATGTCACGGTCTTTGCCTGCGGGATAATGGTTGCCAAAGCCTTAGAAGCTGCGGAAGCATTGAAGCAAGAGAATATCGACTGCCGGGTGGTAAACATCCATACGATCAAGCCGATCGATCAGGAATTGATCATTAAATGCGCGGCAGAAACGGGAGCGGCGGTCACGGCGGAAGAGCATTCGATCATTGGTGGCTTGGGTGGGGCGGTGGCGGAAGTTCTGGGAGAAAATCAAAGCGTTCCGCTGGCCAGGGTGGGGATCAAGGACATGTTTGGTGAATCAGGCAAGCCGGAACAACTGCTGGTCAAGTACGGATTAACGCCGGAGGAAATAATCAAGGCCGTTAAATCCGTTATAAAAAGGAAAAAATGAACCGTCCAGCCTGGGATGACTATTTTATGACGATCGCCGAGGACGTTTCCGAGCGGGCGATCTGCGTCAAGCGCAAGGTCGGCGCGCTGATCGTCAAGGATAATCGTATTTTAACCACCGGCTATAATGGGGCGCCGAAAGGTTTTAACCACTGCAGCGAGCAAACCTGCCTGCGCAAACAGATGCAAGTCCCTTCGGGCCAGCGCCATGAGCTGTGCCGCGGGCTGCACGCGGAGCAGAACGCGATCATCCAGGCCGCCTGGCATGGCGTGAAGATCGTCGGCGGGACGATGTACAGCACCTATCAGCCGTGCGTTATCTGTGTTAAAATGATGATCAACGCCGGTATTGTCAAAGTGATTTATGCCGGCGGTTATCCCGATGAGCTTGCGCAGGAAATGCTGAAAGAATCGCAATTGGAGGTCATAAAATATGAAAGTCGGGTATCTCGGTCCTGAAGGGACCAACAGCGAAGAAGCCAGCCGTTTGTACCTGAAAAAACTGGAAGGGAAAGCCGAACTGATCCCTTATACCACGATCCATGATGTGCTCTTTGCGGCTGACCGCGGGAAGATCAGCGAAGCGATCGTCCCGATCGAGAACTCGATCGAAGGGACGATCGGGACGGTGACCGACATGCTGGTCAAGGATGTTGATCTTGTGATCAGGCAGGAATTGGTCATTCCGATCTATCATTATTTGATCGCCCAAAAAGGGATAAGGCTGAAAGAGATAACCGATGTCATTTCCAATCCCCAGGTGCTGGACCAGTGCAAGAGTTATCTGCGCAAGAATCTGCCGGGAGCCAAGCTGCATCTTTCTTACAGTTCGGCTGACGCAGTCAGGCAGGTGGCCACCTCGCTGGGCGAGCGGGTCATTGCTCACGGTCGCGTCAAGGGGAGCGTCTTTGCCGCGATCGGGACAGAGGCTTCAGCCAGGCTTTACGGCCTGAAGATCATTGCCTCAAAGATCAATGCCCATGACAACCGGACGCGCTTTGTCGTTTTAGCCAAAAAAGACCATCAGCGGACCGGCCATGACAAAACTTCGATCGTTTTTTCCATCGCGCAGGACCGGCCGGGAGGTTTGCACGATGTCTTGAGCGAATTCGCGGTCAGGAACATCAACCTGACCAAGATCGAATCCCGCCCGTCCAAGAAAGCGCTCGGCGATTATTATTTCTTTGCCGATATGCAGGGCCACCGGACGGATAAGGTGATCGCTGAGGCGTTGGCCGCGATCAAACGCCAAACTTCGTTCTTAAAGCTTTTAGGCTCTTATCCCCGGGCGTCAAGATAAAGATTGAAAGGGACAACGGGGTAAGATAGAATAAGCATATGGGTGATGAACATAAAAAATCAGGTCTTTTAGAGGGATTGGTCCTGGGCGGATTGATCGGCGCGGCGATCGGGGTGCTGCTCGCTCCGCAAGCCGGCGAAAAAAGCCGCGAAGTTTTAAAGGCCAGCCTGAAAGAATTCGGGCTGGAAGGCGTGATCGAAAAGTTCTCGGAAGCTTTTGAGGCGGGAAAAGAGGAAGCGGAAAGAGTGGTAAAAGAGGTGGAGATGTAATATGCTGCAAGTATACCTGATAAATACTCTGATCTTTTGTTCGGTCTTGCTCCTTTTGGCTTTAATTGTCGGGGCGATCCAGCTGATCATGATCCTGGTCGATGTCCGCAAGATGACCCATGAGATCAAGGAAAAGTTCATGATCGTTACCTCGGTCTTTGATATCGTTTCCCTGATTGTTGGCGGCCTTGGCTCGGCAAAAAAAAAGTTCAAAAACGCTGACAGCTCGACCATCGTCGGGGTGGTTGCGGGCATCAAAAAGGGCTTGCAGGTTTTATTCAAAACATAAAGGAGGAGAAAGGTTTATGGGCAAGATATTCAGGAGTCTGACGATCGGAGGCATTGTTGGGTTCGTCATCGGTCTTCTTTTTGCTCCGTCAAAAGGCGAAGAGACCCGCCAGAAACTTCAGGAATCGATCGAGAAGGGGAAAGAAAAGTTCCAGGAGCTGAAAGAAGAATTTACGAAGAAAGACGAGTAGCCAACAGCCCTTCTCATGGCAAAAGATATTATCGGATCATTTCTTGATTCGGTCCTGCGTGATCTCGGCCTTCAGGAAAAATTCAATTACAAGGTTGACATCCCCCCGCGTAAAGAATTAGGCGATTTTGCCGTCAATGCTACTATTGTTATTGCCCGCAAGCTGGGGCGCAATCCCATCGAACTGGCCGAAGAAATGGCGGTCAAAGTTAGAGCGCTTGATAACGACAGGATATTTTCCCGGATCGAGGTTGCCAGGCCGGGTTTTATTAATTTTTTCCTGGCCGATGATTATCTTCAAAAAAAACTACTTACAATATTGGAGCAGGATAATGTTTGGGGGCAGGGGACACAGGGGAAAGGGGAGAGGGTGCTGCTCGAGTTTGTTTCCGCCAACCCGACAGGCCCGCTGCATGTCGGCCACGGGCGCTGGGCGGTAGTGGGCGATGCGATCGGGAGACTGCTTAAGGCAACCGGTTGTCAGGTGGACACGGAATTTTACGTCAACAATATCGGGAACCAGGTCGAGTTATTGGATGCTTCGGTCAGGGCGCGGCGCGAGGGGAAAGAGATCCCGGAGGGAGGCTACGGCGGGTCTTATATCAGCGAAGTAAAAGGCGACAGCAGAGAGGAGATGCTGGCATTTCTGATCGGGCAGCAAAAGGGGACGCTTGAGCAGCTCGGGGTGAAATTCGACAAATGGTTCTATGAAAGCGAACTGCACGACAAGGACAGGATACGCTGGGCGGTGCAGAAACTGCATGACCTGGGCGTTACTTTCGAGGAAGCCGGGGCGATCTGGTTCAAGTCGCAGGAGTTTGGGGATGACAAGAACCGGGTACTGATGCGTGAAGACGGCCGCCCGACATATTTTGCGGCGGACATTGCTTATCACCTGGACAAGTTTGAAAGGGGTTATGGCCACCTGATCGATATCTGGGGGACGGACCATCACGGTTATGTCGGCCGGTTGAAGGCGGCAGTGAAGGTACTGGGAAAGCCGGCGGCGAAACTGGAGATAATCATTGGCCAGCTCGTTACCTTGTATCGCGGCAATGAGCCGGTGCGCATGTCGATACGGACCGGAGAAATGATAACTTTGCAGGAAGTGATCGATGAAATTGGCGGGGATGCCACGCGTTTTTTCTTTTCAGCCACGGATGTTAATTCA
>JAQTLJ010000102.1 GCA_028714935.1 Candidatus Margulisiibacteriota bacterium
CTTGAGCGCCAACTCCCGATGAGCATATAGCGACTGCTTCATTCTAACAAAAGCCCTCATGATCTGGATATTCACCAGGACGGCCTTCCGGCTGCGAAGAACAGAAGAGAGCATCGCTACGCCTTGTTCGGTAAAGGCATTGACGTTCCTGGCAAACTTGATCGAAGAGGGTATCGCAATTTGCGATATGCTCAGTATTTCCTGTCTAGTTAGTGAAAACATGAAATCTTCAGGAAATCTTTCCCTGTTTCTTTTAACCTGCTCATTAAGCCTCCAGGTGTTCACCCCATATAGCTCGGCCAAGTCCCTATCCAACATCACCTTCTGCCCCCGTATCAGGTAGATTCGATTCTCGATCCTCTCGATCGGCACTATTTCTTCCATATTATTCCCCCTCCTTTTCTACTATAAACCCGATCTTTTTAGCCGGCCTTGCCGGTATCTCCATCAATTTTTTCAGGACTTTAAAAACAGTCGTGATCTCAACTTCATGTTTGGAGTATTTCTTCTCCAAATCCTCGATCTTCCTAGCCAGGTCTTTGTGAGTCGAGATGATCTGGCGGAGTCGGACAAAAGCGCGCATTATTAAGATGTTGACTTCGATAGCACGTTCGCTGTTAAGCACCGAAGAGAGCATTGCTATTCCTTGTTCCGTGAACGCATAAGGGGATGAAGTGGAATGTTTCAATAAGTTGAACCGGTCGCAATTTGCGACCAGTTCGCCCCTTTCCTTTCTTGATAATTGAAACATAAAATCCTCCGGGAAACGCCTTATATTCCTTTTAACTGCCTCATTAAGCCGTTTAGTTGCAACGCCATAAAGCTCCGCTAAGTCTCTATCGATCATTACTTTTTGTCCTCTTAGAAAGAAAATTCGATCCTCTATCCTCTCAAACGGTATTAAACTATTCATGATTACCTCCTCCTAAGGTGCCAATTTGTCACCAATTGGTTGAACAGCAATTTTATTGCCAGCTCGACTGCGTGGCTCGACAAACTCGCTGCAAGCACATTTTATTGTTAAATCAAGAAATAGTTAATGCCGAACGAGGCCAAGCCTGTCGAGGTTGAGTCTAAGTAGTGACGCAAACGCGTCAGAGTCTGCTATAATAATGATATGGACCTTTTTGACAAAAACCTTGAAGAATACCGGAAGGCGGAGGCCCCCCTGGCCTACCGCCTGGCGCCGCGAACCGTTGATGAGATCGTCGGCCAGGAAAATATCATCGGCAAAGAGAAGCTGCTGCGCCGGCTGATCGAGACCGACAAGGTCACATCCGTTATCCTCTTCGGCCCGCCGGGGACCGGAAAAACCGCCATCGCCAGAGTGATCTCCAATGCCACCAAAGGCCATTTTGAATGGCTTAACGCTTCGGTCGCCAAAGTTGATGATATCCGCAAGGTCAGCCTGGAGGCCAAAGAGCGGATCAAACATCATAAAGCTAAAACGATCCTGTTCCTGGACGAGATCCACCGCTTTAATAAACTCCAGCAGGACGCTTTGCTCCCCGACGTTGAAGAAGGGAACATGATCCTGATCGGGGCCACAACGGAGAACCCGTTCTTCTATGTCAATTCCGCGCTGGTCTCCCGCTCACAGATATTCGAGCTCAAACCGTTAACGATCGCCGATCTTAAGAAGATCATCGAGAACGCCCTGGAAGATAATGAAAGAGGCTTTGGCAAGTTAAAGATAAAGATCGAAACTCAAGCGCTGGAACATTTGGCCAAACTCTCCGACGGCGACGCCCGGCGCGCCCTTTCGGCGCTAGAATTAGGTGTCCTCTCCACCCGGCCGGACAAAAAAGGGGCTATCAACTTCACCCTGAAAGTCGCGGAAGAATCGATCCAGAAAAAAGCCGTGGTCTACGACAAGAAAGGCGAAGGGCATTATAATACGATCTCCGCTTTCATCAAATCGATGCGCGGCTCCGATCCCGACGCCGTCCTTTATTATCTGGCAAAAATGATCTACGCCGGAGAAGACCCGCGGTTCATCGCCCGCCGGATCGTCATCTGCGCCTCCGAGGATGTCGGCAACGCCGATCCCTTGGCTTTAGTGATCGCCAACTCCGCCATGCAGGTCGCCGAGTTCGTCGGCCTGCCGGAAGCCAGGATCCCGCTGGCGCAAGCCGCGGTCTACGTCGCCACTGCCCCCAAGAGTAACGCCGCCTATATGGGGATCAATAATGCCATGAAAGATGTGGAGGAAAACCCGACGCTGGAAGTCCCTAAACACCTGCAAAACGCCGTCTATGAGGGCGAAAAGAAAATGGGGAAAGGCAAAGGGTATAAGTACGCCCATGATTACGAAGGGGGCTTCGTCAAACAAGATTACCTGCCGGTCAAAAAGAAATACTACGAGCCGAAGGATATCGGCTTTGAAAAGAAGATCAGGCAGAGAATGGACGAACTGAACAAATGAGGCTCCTGGGGGCGCACATGTCGATCGCTGGCGGGGTCGACAAGGCGATCGACCGCGGTCTTTCCATCGGCTGCACTGCCATCCAAATCTTTGTTAAAAATAACAACCAGTGGTTCGGCAAGCCTTTGTCCGAAGAAGAGATCAGTAAATTCAAAAAGAAACAGACCGTTTTTACGTTCGCCCATACCGGCTATCTGATCAATCTCGCTTCTGCCGATCCCGCTAATCATGAAAAATCGATGAAGTCGATGTTACAGGAACTGGAGCTGGCGGAAGCGCTTGGCCTCCCCTGCACCGTCCTCCACCCCGGTTCACATCTGGGCCAGGGCGAAGAGGCCGGCTTAAAGCTGGTTGCCAGATATTTAAAAGACCTTCTTCATCAGACCAAGGGATATAAAATAAGGGTTTTATTGGAAACCACCGCCGGGCAAGGGACCAATCTTGGCTATAAGTTCGAACATCTAGCGGAAATATTAGACCTGGTTAGCGAACCTGGCCGAACAGGCGTCTGTTTTGACACCTGCCATGCTTTTGCTGCCGGGTATGAATTGAGGACAGCCGAAGGTTATCACGCGACCTGGGAAGAGTTCGCTAAAGTCATTGGCCTGGACAAGCTCCTGGCTTTTCATCTCAATGATTCGGTCAGTGATCTGGGTTCGCGCAAAGACCGGCATGAGCATATCGGGAAAGGCAAACTCGGCCTCGAAGCCTTTCGGCTGCTGATGAACGATGAACGTTTTGAACGTCTGCCGATGGTCCTGGAAACACCGAAGGACCCGGACCTGAAGCAGGATATTGAGAATCTCCGAACCCTCACGAGCCTGATCTCTTAGTGCCCTTCGTGTCTTTGTGCCTTAGTGGTATAATTAGTATATGAAAAAACATTATGAAGACCTTGGTTTTGCCAAGGTCGACCATCACCGGATGGTCCGCAAAGGCTTCCCGGAAGTCATCTATTGTGCGGGCAAGACGCCGTCACAGGTCACCAAGATTGCTGCCAGTATTGCTGGAAAAGGTCATGATGTTTTGGCCACTCGGGCTGACCGGAAAGCTTATCTGGCCGTACGGAAAGTTCTGAAAAAAGCCAAATATCATGAAACAGCAAGAGTAATAACAGTCCAAAAAGAGCCGAGGCGCTTGGTCTCAGGTTCCTATGTTGCCATTATCACTGCCGGCACTGCCGACCTCCCCGTTGCTGAAGAAGCGGCCGTCACCGCCGAATTCCTTGGCCTTAAGGTCACGCGGCTGCTCGACGTCGGCGTGGCCGGCATCCACCGGCTGATCAACAACATGGATAAGATCAAAAAGGCTAAAGTCTTGATCGTTGTCGCTGGCATGGAAGGCGCCCTCCCCTCAGTTATCGGCGGCCTGGTCGACAAGCCGATCATCGCCGTGCCGACCAGCGTCGGTTATGGCGCCAGCTTTAAAGGGCTTTCCGCTTTATTAACAATGATGAACTCCTGCGCCCCGGGCATTGGGGTCGTCAATATCGACAACGGCTTCGGGGCGGCCGTTTTGGCACACTACATCCTAAAATGCGCGTAGCTTACTTTGACTGTCCCTCCGGCCTCGCCGGCAATATGGTCCTCGGAGCATTGCTGGATGCGGGATTATCAGCCAAGGAACTTGCTGGCGAACTGCGTAAACTCGAAATCAGAAAATCGAAATCCGAAACAAACTATAAGCTCGAAATTCTAAAAACGAAACGGCACGGACTGGCCGGCACTTATTTTAACGTCAAGGTTAACCCGGAAAAGCAGCAGCGTGGTCTGGCGGATATCCTGGCGATCGTCAGAAAAAGCAGGCTCTCCAATAACGTAAAGGCGCTGAGCTCGCGGATCTTCCGCCGGCTGGCAGAAGCTGAAGCTAAAGTCCACGGCATCCCGGTCAGTAAGGTCCATTTCCACGAAGTCGGCGCGGTGGACGCGATTATTGATATCGTGGGCACGGCGATCGGCCTGGAAAAGCTGGGGATCGAAAAGGTCTATTGCTCCCCCCTGCCATTTGGCAAGGGCAAGATCAAGCACGCCCATGGCATCCTGCCTAACCCCGCACCAGCGACCGCGGAATTATTAAAAGGGGTGCCGATCTATCAGGAAAACGTCAAAGGCGAACTGGTCACGCCGACCGGAGCCGCAATCATCACCACGATCGCCAGTAGTTTCTGGGACCTCCCTTTAATGCGGCTGGTCAATTCCGGCTACGGCGCCGGCTCTATTACCTAT
>JAQTLJ010000103.1 GCA_028714935.1 Candidatus Margulisiibacteriota bacterium
TCTCAGCTTCGTAAAATATGGTCTTGCTTTTCCCGGGTCAGTAACAATAGGAGCAATGGTCATCAAGCCCTGCACCTGAATATTATCAAATCCAGCCATAACTTTCAAGAGTGCAACCGCTTCTTCCGCCGGCACGCCGTATTTAGATGCTTCACCGCAAGTGTTGACTTCGACCAAAACTGGAACCCTAATCCCTAATCCCTGCCCCCTAATCCCTATCTCCCTTGCCAGTTTTTCCGAGTCAACCGAGTGGATCAGATCGAACACCTCAAGCGCCTGTTTAACTTTATTCCGCTGGAGATGCCCGATCATATGCCAATTGATCTGCGGGTATTTTGCCCTTAACAAGTTGACCTTGGGGACCGCTTCCTGGAGCCGGCTTTCACCAAAGGCAGTTATGCCAGCCCCAATCGCCTGTTCGATCAATTCAACAGGAACGGTTTTAGAAACAGCGATTAATTTTATGTCCTGAGGCCAACGGCCGGCCCGCGCCGCTGCCGCTGCGATCCGGCGCTCGAGCTCTGCTAAATTTTGCGCGATCTGCATGTTTATAACGATAACAGTATAGCAAATTCGCCGACTTTTCGGTATTATATAGACATGAGGAGAACAAGCTGGTTACTGGTTTTACTTCTGGCCATAACGGTCATCAACTATCCCAATCCCTTTAACCCCAAAGGCGGACAATGGGCGACTTTTGAATGCACGTCCGATACAAATACGGAAGCTTTCCTATATATATATGATATGTCCGCCCGGCTGATCACCCGCCAAACCCTCTCCCTGACCGGCGGGACAACCACTAAAACCGCTTGGAACGGCTACAGTGACTATAACGAACTGGTCGGCAACGGGATCTACTTTTACCAGCTGCTCGACTCTGCCAAGAAACGGGTCAGTAGAGGGAAGATATGGGTCATAAACAACTAATTTTATTACTAATTCTAAATTGCCTGCTCTGCGGCCCAACATATGCTCAAACAACCTTTGACCCCCTGTCAATCGGCGTCGGCGCCAGGGCGCTAGGCATGGGGAAAACCTACACCGCGGTGGCCGAAGATGCTGAGGTCATTTTTACCAATCCTGCCGGCCTGGGAGAAATTGACGGGTTCAAATTCACCAGCATGTCAGGAACAATTATGGAAGACCTCCGCTACTCGATCCTGGGCGGTGTTTATCCCCTGGGCGAAAAGAGCGCTTTTGGCGTCGGTTACGCTGCCGCCGCTGTCTCCGGGATCGAAATAAGGGACCTGGCCGGCACCCTGCAAAAGAGCTCCAACTACAGCAACAACGTTTTTATCGCCTCTTACGGCCGGAAGTTAACTGACAAGTTTTCCTTCGGCCTGAACTTTAAATATTACTCGCAGGATGGGTCGGAGATAAATGACGGCGATGGCGCCGGAACTAATTTGGACATCGGCGTCCTCCAAAAGGGCCTGGGCTGGCTTTCCCTCGGCCTGGTCGGGCAAAACCTATTAAGCTCCAGCAAGCTCCATTTTAAGAACGGCGAGAACGAAGCTCTCCCGCAAACCATCAAAGTCGGCGCCAGGATGTTTTTGCTGGGCGAAAGATTTGAATCGGCGTCTATCTCTCCCATGGAGTTGATCGCCGCCCTGGACGCCGACCTCAGCCTTGAGGGCTCAAAACCGATAACCGTCCACAGCGGCCTGGAATTTACCCCCAGCCCGCAATTTACCGTCCGAACCGGCATGGACCAGGTCCCAAAACCGGGCGGGATCCAAAGCTTTTTCACCGGCGGGATAAGTTTAAGGCTCGCCGGTATCGGTTTCCACTACGCCTACCACCCTTATACTGAGGCGGCGGAAAGCGCCGGCCATTTTTTTACCCTTACCTTTGATGAAAGAGGCTGGCCCCTGGAAGAAGCCCCGGGTGATGCTATCAGCCAGGAATAGGAGCCTTGCAAACCTTATCCTAATGTGATAAAATTTCCCCTTGTGCGCCCAAATAAAGGAGGAGTTATTTAATGCCAGTTGTAACCATGAAAGAGCTGCTTGAAGCTGGGGTCCACTTCGGGCACCAGAGCAAGCGCTGGAACCCGAAGATGAAAAGGTACATCTATGCTTCAAGAAACGACATCCATGTCATCGATCTGAACAAATCCATCCCCTTAATTGAAAAAGCCTTTGATTTCATAAAAAAGGCCAGCGCCGAGAACGGCACCGTCCTGTTTGTCGGCACCAAGAAACAGGCCCAGGAAGCAGTTGAAGAAGAAGCGAAACGCTGCGGCATGTTTTTCGTCAACCAGCGCTGGATGGGCGGCACCCTGACCAACTTCAAGACCCTGAAAAAAAATATCGCCCGCCTGAATGAGATCGAAAAAATGAAGGAAGACGGCACCTTTGACCGCCTGCCGAAAAAGGAAGTCATCCTGATCGAAAGGGAGCACCGAAAATTGGTCAGAGGCCTGGGCGGCATCCGCCAGATGGTCTCTCTCCCGGCGGTCGTCTTTATCGTTGACACGCAAAAAGAACAAACGGCGGTCAAAGAAGCCCGAAAAATCGGCATTCCGGTTGTCGCCATTGTTGACACCAATGCCGATCCGGACGAGATCGACTTCCCCATTCCGGGCAATGATGACGCTATCCGCTCGATCAAACTGCTCACCGGCATTGTCGCTGAAGCAGTGATCGCCGGCCGGGACCTCTCCAAGCCGGTCGAAGAAAAGACCGAAGAGATCGCTGTGCCGCTGGATGTGACCGAAGAGGTCATCGCCCTCTCCGAAGAAGAGCGGCTGGAACAGATCGTCCCGGTCAAAGTGAAAGAAGAAAAAGAAGAAGAAAAGCGGATAGGGTTCTAGGGAGGCTCTGGCATGGAAATCACGATGGAAATGATCAAGGCCCTGAGGGAAAAGACCGGTTGCGGCATGATGGATTGTAAAGCCGCCTTGATCGAAGCCGCCGGCGACGCGGATAAGGCCGGCGATATCCTCAGGCAGAAAGGGCTGGCGTCGGCCGCCAGACGGGCCGGCCGGGTGGCCGCGCAAGGTTTGGTCGATTCTTACATCCATATCGGCGGTAAGCTCGGGGTGCTGCTGGAGGTCAACTGCGAATCTGATTTTGTCGGCCGCAACATTGAATTCCAGGCCTTTGTTAAGGATATTTGCATGCAGATCGCAGCCTCCAATCCACAATACATCTCGCGGGATGAAGTGCCGGACGGCATTGTGGACCATGAGAAAGAAATTCTTGTCAATCAGGCCAAGCAGGAAGGCAAGCCGGAGAAAGCGGTCGAAAAGATCGTTACCGGGCGCCTGGAAAAATTTTATTCCGAAGTCTGCCTCCTTGACCAGCCGTTCATCAAGGACACCGATAAGAAGGTCATGGACCTGATCGGCGAACTGGTCGCCAAGATCGGCGAAAACATCGTTATCCGCCGGTTCACAAGATATCAACTGGGTGAAAAATCCTAAGTCAGACGACAAACGAATCGTCCTCATAGACGGAAACTCCCTCGCCTACCGAGCGTTTTACGCCCTGCCCGACACCATGCGCACCACTTCAGGGCTGACGACCAACGCGGTCTACGGCTTTACTACCATGCTGATCAAAATCCTGGATGATAAGCCCGACTTTGTCGCCATCGCTTTCGACCGTCCGGAGCCGACTTTCCGCCATAAAGAATATAAGGAGTATAAAGCGACCCGCGAAAAGGCCCCCCCGACCCTGCACGAACAGCTCCCTTACGTTAAAAAAATTGCCGCAGCGTTTGACATCCCGATCTACGAGCTCTCCGGCTTTGAAGCGGATGATGTGATCGGCACGCTGGCCAAGGAAGCGGAAAAAGAAGGCTATGACGTCACCATCCTAACCGGTGACCTCGATCCGCTGCAGCTGGTCAATGACCGGATCAAAGTTCTGACCACCCGTAAAGGCATTACCGACACCGTCCTTTATGGAGCAAAGGAAGTCGAGGAACGCTACGGGGTAAAACCGGAGCAACTGATCGATTATAAAGCTTTAAAGGGCGATACGTCAGATAATATTCCCGGCGTGCCGGGCATCGGCGACAAAACCGCCGCCCAATTGCTCAAGGAATTCGGCTCGCTGGAAAATATCCTGAAAGACGCGGACCGCATCACCAAAAAAGCGCTCAAAGACAACATCAAACACAACCGCCACCTGGCGGAATTGAGCAAAAAGCTGGCCACGATCGTTACCACTGTGCCGCTCCCAATCGATTTCGCCAAGTGTGAAAGAGGAGAGATCAACTGGCCAAAGGTCGTCCCGCTCCTGGAAGAGCTGGAATTCGAAAATTTGGCCAAAAAACACAGCCAGCTCACGGCGGAACAGATCATCAGCCGGAAAAGGGAGCGGATCTCCGAATTCGATTTCCAATGCATAACAACCGACCAGGAATTGGACGGATTGGTCAAAAAGCTTGAGCAAGCCGAAGCGTTCGCCTTTGATGTGGAAACTACCGGCCTGGACACACTGGCCGCGGAGATCGTCGGCCTTTCTTTTTCGGTTGCGCCCAGATCGGCCTACTATCTGCCGGCCCAGCAGTTAAATTGGGATAAACTAAGACCCCTGTTCGCTTCCGGCAAGCTAAAGATCGGC
>JAQTLJ010000104.1 GCA_028714935.1 Candidatus Margulisiibacteriota bacterium
TTCATGATCATTGTCGGAGCCCAGAATCTGGCGGACCTGCCGCCCATGGTGATCTCCAATCTGGTCTTGGGCAGTCTTATGGGCTGGGCAATCGGCCGTTTCGGGAGGACCAAATGAAAACTTACGAATGTTATCCCTGGTGGAGCGTCTTGATCGACAATCTTATCACTCTGTCTTTATACGCTGTCGGCTTCTATTTTCTTTACCTGATCTGGCCCTGGTTAACGGCCGTCTTCTTTATTTATTTGATCTATATTGAATGGTCGCTTTACCGGGAAGGCTGCCGGCATTGTTATTATTACGGAAAGGTCTGTCATTCGGGACGGGGGGTGGCGGCCAAATTATTCTGCAAAAAGGGGGACCCGAAAGTATTTCTCACCAAGACGGTTAACTTAATTGAGTTCCTGCCGCAACTTGTGCCCAACCTGGCGGTGCTTTTAGCGGGCATCTACCTAATGATCTTCAGGGGCTTCAGCGTAATCACCCTGCTTTTAACGGTCTGGCCGGTAGCGGTTTACATGCTTAACCAGGTGACCTTTGGGGTTCTGGGCTGTCCGCACTGCAAGCAGGCCGAGCTGGGCTGTCCGGTCTACGAGATGTTCGCGCCAAAAGAGAAAAAATGATCCGTCCCTAGTCCACCTGCGCAAAGACGACGCAGTAATTCCATTTTGGCGGCGCGGCGGTTTATCACATCCAGCACGCGACTTCTTTCCTCGACGGCTGAGTCGGTTTTCTCAAAGCTATCGTTTGGCCGGCGATGCTGATGTACAAGGTGCTTGAACTGCTGAAAATGTAGCCCCCCTTAAGCCTACAAAGCGCGGCGGATCGCTTCGAAAAGCGCTTGGTTTAACATGCCCAGTTCGGATAAAATATCCCCTTGCCCCCTGACCTGATGGAACTTCAATATCCTGACCGCGCGGTCAAGATCGCCTTTTTTAAAAGGCTCGAGGATAAGTCCGGCCAATACTTTGGCGATCGTCGCCGGCTTGGCGTCCGGCCGCCTGAAAAGTCTTTCTATATCACTGGAAAAACAGCGCCGCCCAAGATCGTCGCGCCCCACCAGATCAACAATCAATGATGGATGCTGATTGAGTACCTCCCAGCTCATTTTCCTGAGCTCGAGGTTTTTGGACAGGGCGCAGGTAAGCACTTCTCTTTTGGCTAGTTTGCCTTGCTTTAGCCAGGCAACTTTCATCTTGTCCGTCCCAAAATAATGCAGGACAGTTTTACATCCTTCGATAATTCCCATCGAATATTTATCGTGATCTCCTCAAGGATATTTCAATCTTTTGGTGTCAATGTCCTGGGGAAGGAACTAGGGACTGAGGGACTGGGGAACTAGGATTTGTTTTGAAGGGAATTGTTATAACGGGAAAGCGAAGACAATTGGTATATTCTAACAACTAAAGCCTTACTATCCTGCCACACCTTCAAATCAATGACGCAATTAAGACATGCCATGTAATGAAATCGCCACAATTATAAAGCGATATAAAAACATGACCTTTCACCAATGTCCACTGGAGCCGAAAGTTCAGGTGCTGTTCTCAAACTCGCCGGACAAGTTTCTCCGGAGGCGTCAGCCGATCGACGAGCGCGCCCGGCTAGCCGCCCAGGAACGCTCGATCAGCTACCAGCTGGCCCAGCAACTCTGCACAGAAAGTGTCTTTTTTCACGGCCCCAGCCGTTTCGCTCTCTTTAACAGCCTCCCGGCGGCTGAAAACAGATTGGCCGCCCTGGTCGTCTCCCACCTCGGCTCGATCTTCCAGAACAAACATATCGCGATCGTTATGAAACCTGACGAAAAAGGGTTTCCTTCGATAAGCGTGTTCGCCACCGATACTTGGATCGCCTTGCCGGACCAGGCGGAAGACGCGACCAGCTTCAACAGCCGATTTTTACTGGAATTCAAGGTTCACGCTTCCTGGGGCGATCTTCACCTCGAGGAGCTCAGATCAAAAGACGGCGGCCTAGGAGGCAAAGCGCTGGCCGCGCTTTACAATATCTGCCGGGAGCTCGGTCTGCCTAAAATAACGTTCTCCGTCGATCCCTGCAACTCTAACGGCCGGCAGTTCTATTACCATATCGATTTTGGCCGGCCGAAGCAATATGCCGCCTATCAGTGGGAAGTCGATCACATAACAGCAGGATAAACGACGAATGCTTACCCGAAATGAATTAGATATTAAGCAGGTTAACCTGGTTGGTCGAGCAGTGTATCCCGCCGTTCGTCCCCCACGCCCAGCTTCCATATGGTCTTGAGGTTGTTTCCACCCTAATTCCAGCCTGGCGCAGGATCGCGATCGCACCTTTAGCCGCCGCGTCCATATAAACTCCGCCGCCGGGCAGAGGAAGCGAATTGACCGGCATCCCGTCCTCATCCGGCAGCGTCCCGAATCGGTCCGGCTTGAGCTGGTCGACGATTGGCGCCAAGGCTTGTTCGTTCTCGCGGTAATAACGCTCCGAAAAGAAAAGCCCGTTTTCCACCGGCAAGTGCAGGACCTGCAAGTCAGCATGGTCGGCCGGGATCAGGATCGGTTTGTCGGTACCCAGCTCGGCAACTATCTGCCGCGGAAAAAGTTCCATCCAACCGGGCGGGATCCGGAACACTCTCTTGCCTTTCCGCTGCAGGGTGTATTCGCTCTCGCCGATCGTTGTCATCACCATCAACTTAAGCACGGGATGGTCAGCCATCGCCCCGATAAAAGCCCGGTCCGGATTAAACTGTTCTGAAAGCAGGGCGAAATCCTTGCCGATCACCACCTCCCCACCCATCCCGATCCGGCTGTAATTCCTTTTCAGCCCCTGCGCCCATTGCAAGAATTTTCCCCAGTCGTATGGATTGTGTTCGCCGGGGCTTATATAGATTGTGTCATCCAGCTGGACAAAAAGATCGCGCGGAAAAGGGAGAGCGCCGCCCGGCTCATCAGCGCTGTTCTTGGCCATTAAAACAATGTCTTTTTCCGCCGCACCGGCCGCTTTGACTTTTTCCAGCTGCCTCGGATCGCTGTACTCGTAAACTTCGGGATCCGGAGCCAATACCGCTACCCGGTGTCCCAGTCTTTTAAGGTCGCCGATCAAGGTCAGCCTGGCCTGATCCCGCCACGCCTCATCCAGCACCATCTCCTGCCGCAGAGGGATAAAAACAAAAGGATCATGGACCTTGAAAGCTTCATCCGTTTCTTCGACCCTCCGCTGATCAAACGCTCCGCCAACCAAATCCTGGGCCAGAGCGAGAGCCATAGACTTGTAGTGGCTGGTCGCGGCTGACCACATTTCGTAAAGACTCCGCTCTTTGCCTAGTTCCCGGCGCAGCAGCTCCGCCCGCGAGCGCTCCAGCGTCAGCGTCCGGCAGGAGGTGACCACGACCGGTTTATAAGGCGCGACTATCAATGACATACGATTGATTATCTGCCGGTATATAAAATAATTTCAGGTTAAAACCAACCCCGGCTGAAATTTCTGTCCGTTTACAATGATAATGATATAACGGACCAGAGACAGATTTTTCGGAGGGAACAGCAAATGGGGGATCCGATCAAAGCAACCATCAATCATTGTCTGACAGACGCCGGCGTCCGGCGGTTCCAGAAAATGGGCCCGGTAACAGCCAGCAAATTAGTCCTGCATCTGAGACGTTCCTTTCCCCTGGCAAGTAGAGGGGACAGACTGATCCCGGAGCTGACAACGCGCGGCTTTTATAAGGGGAGAAGTTTCCTGCGGGATGAACTTCCTAACTTGACGATCGGCTATAACTTCGATACCCAAGAGTGCGAACTGCTTGACGCGCTTCCCCTCGACCGTTCGATCGCTCTCTTCTCCGGTTTTGGTTCCGATGTCAATCGGGCCAGGGAGATGTGGCGCGCCTACTTCCAGTTCAATCAGATAGAGGCGGTCTCCTTCCTGGACGCGCTGGCTGAGAAAAGCCCTGCCCTGTTGCAAAACGCGCTCCTCGGTTCAGGCAGCCTGGGCAGGGATGGCGTCCGCCTCATGGCAACGATCCTCCGGATCTGCCGTGATGAGGAGCTCGACCTCGCCCCCGAGTTAGTCAGGCTCCAAGATCCAACTGTGCTGCAGGCGATCAAAGATCTAAGTCTTGAACTGCTCACCGATCTCTTCGTCAGCTACTACATCAACCGTGCTGAAACAAACGAAGAGGAACTGGCCAGCGAGGACCAGGAAGTTATCAAAACGGTTATCAAGACGCTGGGCGGCGAAAAGGCATTTATGTTCTACCGGTATCTGGTCGATAACGAGATCATTGAAGCTTCAGAAGAATTCGACCAAATATATCCAACGCTTGAAGCGCTGACTGACGCGATCAATGAAGAGGTTGAAGACAAGGTAGATGATGCCGTCGCGGAACAGATCAGCCACAGGATCATTACTACCATAGTAATCACCATGCCGCTAATGACTTCTGTCCTCAAGCATGACTAGCCATATTTTCTATCTGACCACCGCCAGCTTGCCGTTCACTGTCCCGACATAGATCGCTAATTCGGATGTTGACCCGTCAG
>JAQTLJ010000105.1 GCA_028714935.1 Candidatus Margulisiibacteriota bacterium
ATATTGACGGCAAAAAGCATTTCCTGACGCCGAAAAAGGTCCTCGAGATCCAGGCTGCTTTTGGATCCGATATCATGATGCCGCTTGACGAGTGCGTGCCTTATCCTTGCGCTGCAAAGCAGGCCGCGGATGCAGTCGAACGAACAAGTGCCTGGGCAAAGCAATCAAGGTCTTTGGTCTCTGGTCTTCAGTCTTCGGTCTTGTTTGGTATTGTTCAGGGCTCGACCTATAAAGACCTGCGCAAGCGCTCGGCGGAGGAGATCGCGGCGCTGGACTTCCCGGGTTACGCGATCGGCGGGCTGTCGGTTGGCGAGCCGCAGAATGAGATGTTCGAAATGCTGGATATTGTCACCGACGTTCTGCCGGCTGATAAGCCACGGCATCTTATGGGGGTCGGCTTTCCCGACGACATCAGGGGCGCGGTTAAACTGGGCGCGGACATCTTTGATTGTGTCATCCCGACCCGGCTGGCGCGCCACGGGACATATTTGAGCGACGAGGGGAAAGTCAGTATCCGCCAGAACAGGTTCGAAAAAGATTTTTCTCCGATCGATCCCACCTGCGACTGTTATGCCTGCAAGAACTTCACCAAAGCTTATATCCGGCATCTCTTCTGGGCCAGGGAGATATTGGCGCTCCATCTGCTCACCATTCATAACCTCCGTTATTATATGCGGCTTTTGGCCGGGATCAGGCAGGATATCCTGGCAGATAATTGACCTGGGGCGGACGATAGGGTATATTTTAACTCATGATATTAGACGATATTATCTCTGATAAACAGCAGGAAGTGACCGCGCTTAAAGCGTATTTTGCCGGCAAAGACCTCGATAATATTATTGTGCAGCTCCCCGTGCCGCGGGATTTTTTAAAGGCTTTCCATAAAGGACGATTCTCTCTCATTGCGGAACTAAAAAAGGCTTCTCCATCGGCCGGCGTTATCCGGGAGAAATTCGAGCCGATCACCCTGGCCAAGACCTATGAAGAAAGCGGCGCGACGGCGATCTCCGTCCTGACCGACAAGAAGTATTTCCAGGGGAAACTCGGTTACCTGAAGGCGGCCAAAGATTCGACCACGATTCCGATCCTGCGCAAGGATTTTATCATTGATGAAGCACAACTTTATGAATCAAGGATCGCCGGGGCGGACGGGGTCCTTTTGATCGCCAGGGTATTGAACGACAATGAATTGGAGCGGCTGCTTAAACTGGCCAGGAAATTGGGGATGGAAGCCGTAGTTGAGGTCCACAATGCTGATGAAGTGAAGCGGGCGCTAAAAATAGACGCCAAAATAGTCGGCATTAATAATCGCGATCTTGATACCTTTAAGGTCGACCTTAATATAACGCTGGGTTTGGTCAAGCAATACCCGGGACTGAAAGAACGCATTGTGATCAGCGAAAGCGGGATCGAAACGCGTGATGATATACTGAGGTTAAAGCAAGCCGGCGTGGATGGTGTTCTGATCGGGGAGGCTTTAATGAAAAGCAACAACATCCCGGCCAAAATCGGGGAGCTTTTAGGTTATGAATAAGATGTCCGAAGCCCTCATCCGAAATGCTGTGGACTCTCACCTTCTCCCAGGGGGAGAAGGTGCTTCACGAAGCAAGGGATGCACCCTCTCCCTCTGGGAGAGGGTGAGAATATTTTGCGTGTCGGGTGAGGGCTTATTTTTGACATTTGTCATTATGGGGCTGCTTATTGGGCCAGCCCTGGCGATGGGCGAGCTCCCTCCGACGACCGAAGTTATCAGGCCGACGGTAGAATACGTGCGTGAGTTTGGCCTCCCCGGCTCCGGCGACCGCCAGTTCTATTATCCCAGCGATATCGATGTTGGGCTGATGGGGGACCTGGAGACAGGATTGGGCAATATCTTTGTGGCTGATACCGGCAACAATCGTGTTCAGAGGCTTGATGAAGACGGCGGATTTGTCTACCAGTTCGGCGGCTTTGGGACAAGCCAAGGGAAATTTAATACCCCGATCGGCATCGCGGTCGATTTTAATTTCCGGGTGTATGTGTCAGAAAAGGATAATGACCGCATCCAGCTGTTTGATATCCGGGGGAATTATCTGAATGATGTGGCGACCGGCGAGATCGGCTATAAGACGATCAATGACCCGGCAGGGATGGACGTTGATTCTCTGGGGAATATGTATGTTGCCGATTCGGGCAATGACCGGGTCCTGAAATATGATAGCGCCGGTAATTTTTTGGGGCAGGTGGGCGGGTTTGGCTACGGGCTGGGATTTTTTGATAATCCGCGCGATGTCGCGGTTGACCGCGACCGCTACGTTTATGTCGCCGACACCAACAATCACCGGGTCCAGAAGATCGATTTTGACGGCCTGCCGGTCCTGATGTTCGGCCGGATGGGCGATGGCCCGGCGGAATTTTATATGCCGCAGGGTGTGGCCGTTGACGATAAATTTATTTATGTTGCCGATACTGGCAACAGCCGGATCCAGATCTTTACCAAGAAAGGCAAATTTATCCTCTCCTACGGCCGCAAGGGATACGGCAAAGGCGCTTTTAACAGCCCCATCGGCATCTGCATCGGCAAGAAAGGCCAGCTTTATGTGGTTGACTCTGGTAACAACCGTATTGTTGAGCTCAAAATAAGCTACTAACAGCCTTGCTTCACGACTGATTTTTATGTTATAATAAATAAACTGCAGGAGGATAATAGTTTGCCTCAGACTGCCTCATAAATTAAAACGCCCGTGCGCCAATCTAAATAGAAAAGGAGTATTTTTATGGCTAAAAAGATCTGTCTGATCGCCGCCGCGCTGGTCTTAACCGCCTCATTCGCCCTGGCCTCAAATCTATCCCTCGATGATCTGGTCAATAAACTTCAGTCCAACCAATCAAAGATAAACGACATGTATGCGGAAACGGTCACAACCATTACCTCGAACATGGCCATGCCTGGAGCCGAAGGACGCGGCCCACAAAAGATGGTGCAAAAAGGGAAGATGTGGACAAAGGGAGAAAACAAGTCAAAGATTGAGATGCTCACCCCCATGAAGCAGACAACGATCACCAACGGTGACAAGATGCTGATCATCAATTCCGAGACCGGGCAGAAGATGGTGCAGGACCTGAAGGAGATGAGGAAGAAAGCCGGCGGGGTGGCGGGTTCGGGCGGCCAGCAGATGGGCCTGGCGAAAGCGAAAGAATACTTTAATTTATCGGTCAGCCAAAAGGGCGGCAATTACGTCATTACTGGCATTCCCAAAGAAGCGAATAAATTCCTGGCCAAAATGGAGTTTTATATTGATTCCAGCAAGTGGATCCCAACAAAAGTGTTGATGTACGGGCCGCAGAACAAGCTGATCAGCCAGTCGAACATTGAATACCAAAAGATCTCCGACGTCTGGGTGCCGGTCAAGAATATTTCGGACGTGACCACGCCGGCCGGCAAGATGAAGATCGAGATGGAATTTAACAATATCAAGATCAATCGGGGGATCAGCGACAATGAATTCAAGATCGATTAGGAGGGGAAAAAAATGAAAAAACTGTATGTTTTAGTCCTAGTATTATTAACGGCGTTTGTTGCAGGTTGTTCGATCCTGCAGACGCATGGCAGTAGTGAGGGCGGGGGCGCCAGTTATTTTCCCCTAACGCAAGGGTACACCTGGCGGTATGCCAGCTCGGACGGGAGCACCCAAATTTCAACTATTGAAGGAACGGCCACTATCGGGTCGATAACCGTTCAGATAATGCGTTCGGCCTATGTATTTGTCTCCGGCAGTACCATCACCAGCGAATCTTATTATAGGGTTGACAGTTCGGGCGTGTATGCCCATGGGTCGCCAAGTTCCCCCTCGTCCATCGGGATCCCTTTTCTCGCCTTTCCGCTGCAAGTCGGCAAAACCTGGGACGTGATGATCTCGGGTTCGATCGCAAATACAGCCGCCGTAGTGGCTAAGGAGGATGTAGTTACTTCCATCGGGACTTTTAATTGTTATAAGGTGAACTATATTACCAAGAACGGGACGGTCGAAATGTATAACTCAAATCTCTGGTTTGGCGATAATGTAGGAATAGTCAAAGGGACATCGGCCACTTCAACGATCGAGTCAGAGCTGGCTTGGAAGAGTTTTTGAGCAGATATTATAGAATTGTGAAATATCTGGAAGGAAATGCCGAAGTATATATAGGGAGAGATGGGGAGGCATTAATGAAATTAGATGATAAGATACGCCGGCGGAAGATCGCTTACATGCTTAATAGAGAGCCGTCTATCGCGTTTGAATTGGCATTGCTATATTTTATTCAGGCCAAAAGAAGGATGGCGCAAGACAAGATCCTGGAGGCCTGCAACAAATCAATTTATTGGCTGAGAAAAACGGCAATTCGAATTCCGGACAACTTAAAACAATTGTGTTTTATTGAACAGCTGAAAGAGATAGAGATATTACTAGTGCATAACAAGGCCATGGTTGGTGCGCGCTTACCCGCTGCAACGGGTTTTGGTTTAGC
>JAQTLJ010000106.1 GCA_028714935.1 Candidatus Margulisiibacteriota bacterium
GCCGCAAAAAGCGCATGAGGGTTTTATAATAGTGGCATAGCCGCCGAGAGGGATTTAACCAACCTACTGATGTCCCGATATAAAGCCGACGGCCAGAATCGAACTGGCGACCTACTGATTACAAATCAGTTGCTCTACCAGCTGAGCTACGTCGGCCCACCGCAACCGGGACTACCAGCGATCCATAAGCAGTTTGGAATTGGCATTGCTGGCCGAGACCTGTTTAGTGTCAATGTCCACCAGCCATTCAAATGCCTCCAGCGCGCCTGATCCTTGATCGCAAAGATAACGGACCAGGAATTTATCTCCCTGTTTGCGGGCCTGCCAACCCTTTTCGATGACCGGGGTCCCCAGCGATTTGGTCAAGGCAATGACCGACTTGATCGCCGCCTCGATCCTTGTCCCCTTACCGGTCTTGGCTTCTTTGACAGCATTCAACGAATCATCCGCTAAGGCCGGCGGAATCCCCGCTGACGGCCGGGCAGCAATTTTAACCGGCTCTTTTATTGCCTGCTCATCCGCTTTGGCCAAAACGGCCGTTCCCGGCTCGATCTTTAAAAACGCCAGGACTTCCCGGTTTTCCGGCTCCAGCCTCAAGGCTTCACGACAAGCTGAGCGCGCCTCCTGCGGCATCCCCAATTTTTCATAGCTTTGCGCCATTTCGATCCAAGATGCGGTTGAAGACGGTTTTAGATCCAAAACATTCTGGTAGGCTGCGATCGCTTCGTTGTATCTCCTGGCATTTAATTTATCGCGGGCGATGGCAAAATACCGACGGGCCAAGGTATTGGCAAAAACTTTGCAGTCAATATCCCTCTCATCCAGGCGGATCGCCTCTTTTATCTTCCGATAAGCAGACTCAAGCTCGCCCTGCTGGAAATAGCTTTTGGCCAGCCATAAATGACCCTTGACGTAATCGGGCCTGATCGCGATCGTATTTTTATAATAGTCTATCGCTTCGCTGTATTTTTTGTTATTGTAAGCTTCGTATCCCAGCAGGTAATATTCATCTACCGGCTCCTTCACCGCAGCGGATGGGACCCAGCCTTCTTCGCCATCTTCCAGGATAACCTTGTACCATGGCACTTGGGAAACGCCGATCACTTTTTCGCCGGCATAGAGGATGCGGGATGAAGCCCCGACCAAGGCCGAGCAGGTAGTGGCAATGGTTAACGGCCAGCTTTGTGAATAGATCGCCTCGCCTTTGGAGATCCGCGGCCCCGACAAAGACTCTGGAGCCGCCTCGGCCACAAAAAAATCAATCGTTCGTCTTATAGTGGCTTTGTTTTCCCCCTTGATCAAATAGCGGGCAATATGGATCCCGGAAGAAATATTATCCGGCAACTTAAGGGCTCCGCTCCAGGCCAAGCCGTCGTTGGATGTCAAAACGATGTTGGCCGGGCCGGAATCAAATGACGCGGACACTGCGGAGACTCTCGCTGTCGTCCTGACTCCCAGAGAGATCACCCGTTCGCTCTTCACGGTTTTCGGGTAGACATAACATTCGAGCCAGACCAGCGAAACCCCTTCCCCCGGCTCTGTTGGTCCGGCCTTTAAGCTCAGGTCCTCGCGATCAATTATCGAACGATCATCTGCCATTGCCATTGCCGCCGAAACCAAGATCAGTAAAAAAACCAAAATCGTGATCTTTTTCATTTTTTGCCCCCTTTACTTTTTATATAACCAATCATTAAAACGTCAGCAACAGGTTATCAATCTTAAAATTAACTTTCCCCTGCTGTTTTTCCGTGATCGCCACCAGCTGCAGTTTTAGTAAACCGCCGGAACCATTTTTTTGGTCGGGATTCCAGAAATCGTCGCCGCCCCCCGGATTAACATCGCGAAAAGCCGTAAAAGGGATCGACGTCCGGGTAAATCCCTTGCCCTGGATATTCACTTCCGCCACCCATTTATCATCCTTGGTCGCCTCGTAATTTTTCTTTGGGTCCTGCTCAATGGTGTAATTATTGTTATCATCGTCAAAAAACTCAACGATCAATTTACCGCTATATTCATTGTTCCCATAAATATCGATCTGAAAACGGGAATAACCAGCGGCATCAACTCCCAGCTCCGTCCCGATCCCGCCTACATACCAATCCTGTGTTTGCCCGGAAAGATTCAGGGAATACTCCCCGCATGACTCCGCGATCAGATCTTTTGCTTCCGAAGAAATGTTCCGCGTGATCTCCGCCTTTAAACCGCCAAACCGCCACCACTTTGCCCCTTCGGTAAATTCCCCGCTCTCAAAATTGTCGATCAGATAAAACGTGAACTGGGAAATAGCCGCCGCCGCAACCAGAAAGACAAGGCTCAGAGCTAAAACCAACTTTTTCATTTTTTTCCTCTTGTTTTTTTGGCCATCACTTTAGCTCTCTTCAGAGTTTGCCGTTTGTCTTTTTTTGTTTTCACCTCCGGCTTCATGTTAATTGAATTGACCCTTAAGGTCGCCATTTCATTTTCAGACCTCAACCTTTCACATTCCTTGCCGAGCGAGATATTGCTGATCCGCAAGAGCTTTTCCACCCGGCTCAGTTCTTCCGCTTCGGAAGAAAGCAGGTCTGCTCTTTCTTTCAATCTTTCGTTCTCCTGACGGGAACAGTCAAGCAAGCAAACCAGCTCTTCGAGCTTTAGATTGTCTTCGGGTAAAACCGCTTCCGCTACCGGCCGGCTCCGCCTGACTATCTCATAACCTTTGGCGACAGAAATAGTGGCCAACGAAAGGGCCAGCAAAGAAGCGATGACCAGTGAAAGGTCCCCGCGGCTTTTACCGCCATCGCGGGCCAGGACCTCTTCCAGCGTCGGCGCAGTGTTGCTGGCAAAGACAAATCTGGCCGCCAAAACCGCAAAGGTCAGAGCAAAGATCAACAACCAGGTTCTGACGAATTTTGACCTCATTTTTTTTATCATCGACGCCGCCCCTTCCTAAGGAAAAATAAAATTGGAAATGGCGCAGGCCGGGATTGAACCGGCGACACGCGGATTTTCAGTCCGCTGCTCTACCAACTGAGCTACCGCGCCACTTGACCCGGATGAGACTTGAACTCATGACCCTCTGCTTAAAAGGCAGATGCTCTACCACCTGAGCTACCGGGTCGCCTAGGTGAAGAAAAATCATACAAAATTTCCCGGACTTTTTCAAGTTGATATTTTCAGGCTCCCCGGATAAATGTATTAGGAACGGTTTTTTTCGCCTGCTCGGCCATTTTTCCCAGTTTCTCCTTAGGATACGGCTTGACCACGCGCAGCGATTCTGCCCAGCAATGCTCGGGGGCAAATTGCTGCAAAACAAATTTACGCGCCCCGGCTAATTCAGCCGCGATCATTTCTATTTCCTGAACATCCAGTAAAGTCGGGACTACTGTCACCCTAAATTCGTAAGGTGTTTGCCCGGCCAGCAACAGCTTAATGCTCTGTTTAATTTTCTGCAGATCAGTTTTAATCCCGGACAACCGGTCATACCTTTCGTCCAGCGGCCCTTTAACATCCATGGCGACATAATCGACCAGGCCCAGCTCAATTACCCTGGCCAGGCATTCCGGATCGGCCCCGTTGGTATCCAGCTTAACCAGAAAGCCCAGGTCTTTGATCCTTTTCAGGAAATCGAACAAACCGCGGTCCTTGTGCAGGCACGGCTCTCCGCCGGTCAAGCAGATCCCATCGATAAAATCCTTTCTCTCCAGCAGAAATTGTTCGATTTTTTCCAAGGGGATGGTTGCCAGCCGCTGTGGTGATTCAACCAATTCAGAATTGTGGCAAAATGGGCAGCGGAAATTGCAGCCCGACACATACAGGGAAGAAACAACTTTACCATCCCAGTCGAGCAACGAGGTCTCGATAAAGCCTTTTATCTCGAGCCCCATTATGGCGTGTTCCCGGCCGGTTGTCCGCCATGATCGAGGATCAGCACCGCGGCAGCCAGCACCGTGGTCCAGACCTCTCGTTGGCCGATCGCACTTTGGGTGATATTAGTTGTTTTGACGATCTCGCTGGAAAGTTTCCACTGGTCCTGCCTTTCGTCCCAACTGGCGTCCTCATCAAAGGGTATGCCTTTGATCGTTGCTAGCATCTGGGCGGCGATATCTTCAGCGTAGTCCCCGCAATCCTCATCCGTTTGCCCAAAGGCATGGTGTTCGCTCAGGTAACCGTAGGAATTGCTGTCGGCAGGGATCGCCATGCCGACTGAAGCTGAGATCAGGCGGTGGGATTCATCCGTTTCATTCCTGGCCATAACAATAAAGGTGATCTCTCCCGGGTTGATCAATTTCAAGCCCTGTTCCTTGGAAACAAGTTTACAGCCGGGGGGGAAAATACTGGAGACATGGACATAGTTGACCGCCTGGATGCCGGCATCGCGCAACGCCATCTCAAAGCTGGCCAGCCTTTCCTTATGACGGCCGACGCCCTTGGTCAGGAATATTTTACTCGGCACCATTAAGTTCATCAGTTTTATTATAGTGCCGATGGCTATGATT
>JAQTLJ010000107.1 GCA_028714935.1 Candidatus Margulisiibacteriota bacterium
CCGCCGGTTGCGCGCTTCGGTCGCGTCGATCAGGCCGGCGTTGAGGTCGGCATCGATCGACATCTGTTTGCCGGGCATGGCGTCCAGGGTGAAACGGGCGGCGACCTCGGCCACGCGCTCCGAACCTTTGGTGATGACGATAAAGTTCACGATCGTAATGATCGTGAAAATGATCGCGCCGACGATGTAGTTGCCGCCCACCACAAAGGTCCCGAAAGCTTGGATGACGTCCCCGGCAAAACTTTCGGTCAGGATCAGCCGGGAGGAGGCGATATTCAGCGCCAGGCGCAGCACCGTGATGACCAGCAGGATGGACGGGAAGGCCGCGAATTCGAGCGGCTCTTTCAGGTACATCGCCACCAAGAGGATCAGCAGGGAAAAGGCGATGTTCACCGTCAGGAGCAGGTCAAGAATGAAAGACGGGAGCGGGACGATCATCAGGGCGATGATGACGACGAGCAGGGCGGCGACAAAAAAATCGCTGAGGGAAAACAGGTTCCTTAAGCTTTTGGCGTCAAACCCAGGCATTGCCATCAGGAGAAATTATAACCCTAACGTGGGGATAAGGCAATAGAGGCTTTCCGCCTCTCTTCGCGCTCCCGCTTGATCTTGTACACGTAAGCCAGGACTTCCGCCACCGCCTGGTAGAGCTCGGACGGGATCTCCTGGCTGATCTTGGTCGTGCGGTAGATCGAACGGGCCAAGGGCTCGTTCTCAATAATGGAAATTTCGTGCGCTTCGGCGATGCGCCTGATCTCTTCGGCAACTTTCCTTTCCCCTTTGGCCAAAAGGAGCGGCGCTTTCATCCTGGCCTGTTCATATTTAAGCGCCACCGCGACGTGTGTCGGGTTGGTAACGACGACGTCAGCTTGGGGGACGGCCGACATCATCCTTTGGTAAGCGGCCTGGCGCTGGAGGTCGCGCATCCTTTGTTTGACCATCGGGTCCCCTTCCAGGCGCTTGTACTCTTCCTTGACCTCCTGCCGCGTCATCTTCAGGCCGCGCATGTATTCCCAGCGGCGGTAGAGATAGTCGAGTATCGCCACGCCGATATAGAAGATCCCGACCCGCATGGCGATCTTGTAGGCGATGGAACCGCCGAGCACGATCGCGTCCCACGGCTGGGCTTCGATCAGGACAATAATGTAAGGCAGATCGTCTTTAGCCGCATACCAGGCGATATAAAAGACGATGATGATCTTCAGCAGTGATTTGATGAGTTCCACAAAACCCTGGAGGGAGAACATCTTTTTGAAGCCTTCGAGCGGGTTCAGTTTTTCAATTTTTGGGGAGAGGGGATCAAGCGAGAAGACAAAACCGGTCTGCAGCGCTTCTGCCAGGAAAGTGGCGACGTAAGCGACAGCAAAGACCGGGATGACCGCCATCGCCATGGCGCGCAGCCCCAGCACGAAAACATAAGCGGCAAAAGACAAATTAAAGTTGGTCGCCTCGGGGATAAGCTGGAAGATGACCCGGAACATTTCCGCCAGGTTCTGCCAGATATACGGCCCGAAGTAGTTCAAGGAATAATAGGTGAGCAGGAGGACAAAAGCCACGGTGATCTCCCGGCTTTTGGCGACCTGGCCTTTTTCCCTGGCCTCGCGCATCCGGTGCGGCGTTGGTTCTTCCGATTTATCTCCGCCTTCAGCCATTTAATCCGGTCCTTTTACTACTTGACAGTATTGGCGAACAGCACCAGCTCTTGGGCGATAATCTCGATCAGCTTATTGATATATTTTACTATAAACGGCAGGCTCATCATGAACCCGAGCAAGCCGAGCGACGGTTTGACCTGGAAACCGAGCATAAAGACATTGACCTGCGGCGCCACGCGCGAGACGATGCCGAAGGTGAAATCGGACAGGAAGACCAGGAGGACGACCGGCGCGGCCAGCATGATGGCGGTCAGCCAGAGGGTCGAGCCGAGATTGATCATCTGCAGCACCAAGTTCGGGGAAGTGAAATTGGCCAGTTTGCCGACCGGCAGAACGGTGAAACTCTGGTGGAAAGCGGACAAGATCAGGTGATGGCCATTAGCGCTGATGAAGATTATCATTGCCGTGTAAAAAGTTAGCCGGCCGATGACGGAAATTACCGAGCCGAACACCGGGTCAAGAGACGAGGCGACCGAGAGGCCCATTTGCAAGTCCATGATCTCGCCGGCGGATTGCAGGGCCAGAAAAATTATATTACAAATAAAACCGATGACCAGGCCGATCACCAACTCAGAGACGAGCGCCAGGATAAAAGCCAGCAGGGAATCCGGCAGGGTCGGGTTGACGGGAGTGACGAACCAGAGCAGGATGGCGGTCCAGATGGCGAACGCTGTCTTGGCGACAGTCGGGAAGCTGCGCGAGCTAAGGATCGGCGCCTGGGCCATAATGCCGGCGATCCGGGCCAGGATGAGCAGAAAAACCAAAAGCTGCTGGACACTGATGATCATTTGTCAGCGGACCATGTTGGGGATAGTGCCCCACAAGGTATTGGTGAAATCGATCAGCAGGGAAATGATCCAGGGGGAAGTGAACGCGACCATCAGCAAAACGGTAATGACTTTGGGGACGAACGTTAGCGTCTGTTCCTGGATCTGGGTGACCGCCTGGAACAGGCTGACCATGAATCCCACCAGCAAGCCGACGCCGACTGCGGGCAGGGAGACCATCAGCACCGTGATGACCCCCTGATATATGACTTGGACCGCAAAATCCTGTCCCATAATTACCTAAAGCTCATGAGCAGCCCGCGGCAGATGAGATTCCAGCCGTCGACCAGGACAAAGAGCAGTATTTTGAACGGCAAAGAGACCATGACCGGCGACAGCATGAACATGCCGAGCGACAGGAGGATGTTGGAAACCGTCAGATCAATGATGATAAACGGGATAAAGAGGAGAAAACCGATCTGGAAGGCGGTTTTCAGCTCGGAGATCATGAAGGCCGGGATCAGAACATAGGTCGGGATCTCGTCGACAGTTTTGGGCTTTTCAATGCGCGAGAACTGGACGAACAGGGCCAGGTCTTTTTCCCTGGTCTGTTTTAACATGAATTTGTGCAGCGGCTTCATCGCGACCTCAAAGGCCTTGGTCTGCGAGATCTTTCCCTGGTTGTACGGAACGACGGCCTGGGTATTGACCTCTTTCCAGACCGGCGACATGACGAAGACGGTCATGAACATCGCCAGCCCGACCATCACGGTGTTGGGCGGGACCTGCTGGGTGCCGATCGCGGTCCGGAGCAGGGCGAAAACGATGATGATGCGCAGAAAAGCGGTGACCGAGATCAGGAAGAAGGGGACCAGCGAGATCAGCGCCAGCGACAGGATCAGCTGGATGCTGTTCGACAACTGAGGGGACTGCATTATGGCGTTAAGGTTTATATTTGCGGCAAGTGGATTCATTCGACTTCGATCTCGCTTATCATCTCAACATTCTTGCTGCTGGCTACGACCAGCCAGGCTTTTTTGCCGACCTGCAGGATATAAGCGGAAACCTGGGGTTCAAGATAAATATGATCCAGTATCTTGATCAACTTGCCGCTGGTAGAGATTTTCATTTTCGGTAAAATGAACTTCGCGGCCAGGTAAATGAAAGCCAGCACGACCAGCAGGGAAATGATCACCTGCATGACATAGCCGAAGGTGATGATCGGAGTGTGCTGCAGGGCGATGGTTTCCGGCGTCATTGCATTACCACGTTCGTGATCCGCAGGCCATAGTAGTCATCGACGGCCACGACTTCACCCTGGGCGATCAGCTGGCCCCCGACCTTAAGGTCAAGCGGCTCGCCGGCCAGGCGGTTGAGCTCGATGATCGAGCCTTCCGACAGCTCCAGGATCTCCTTGAGCGACAGCTCGGTCTGGCCAAGCTCAACGGTCGCTTTGACCGGGATATTTCCCAGGCTGGCTTGTTCGATCTTTTCTCCCTTGCCTTCTTCCTTAAATTCCGGGAACTTCACATTTTTGACATCCATGATTTTGCCTCCTTAGATTTTATCTTCCGGTGATTCTTCTTCATTGAAATCTTCCGGGAACTCTTCGTCCAGCAGATCCTCGTCAAAGATATCTTCGCCGAACTCTTCTTCCAGCGGTTTTTCTTTGGGCGGCGGCAGTGGTGCCGGCTTTTCAATCCTGGGCGGAACGGCCGGTCTTATTGGGGGAGCGGCCGGTGGTTTAGGCGGAGGTACAACCGGCGGTTTAGGTGCCGCTTCCTTTTTAGGCTCTATGGCGGCGAGCTCCGGCGGCGGCAATTCCACTTCGGCCGCTTCTTTCAGGCCGACCAGACGGATCGCGAACTTCCGGTTCTTATTCCCCGGCTGGCTTAATAACTTTACGTTCTCACCAACTGAAGTCGGGAGCGGGGAGTTGATCGGAGTATCCAGCGAAACCACGTCGCCGACCTCGAGCTTATGGATCTCACCCGTGGTCAAGGAGGTTTCTCCCAGCAGGGCTATAAAAGGGGCGTAGACTTTTGCCGGGAG
>JAQTLJ010000108.1 GCA_028714935.1 Candidatus Margulisiibacteriota bacterium
TTATAAGTGGGCGGGGAAGATCATTCAGGGCCTGCTCAGACTTTCCTAAAACATGAAACAGCTTCTCCTGCTCGATTACGACGGCACCTTGACCCCGATAAAAAAACACCCGAAGCTGGCACGGCTTTCTCCGAATAGGAAAATACTCTTGCGGAAACTAGCTCGTCATCCGGAGATAAGAATGGCAATAATCTCAGGGCGAAAACTTGCGGATATCAAGAAGATGGTCGGCATTCCTGGCTTGATTTACGTCGGCAACCACGGTTTTGAGATCGACGCCGGCGGCAAGTATTGGCTCTATCCGGCGGCAAAAAAGTTCATCGCCAGACTAAAAACGGTCAAAGCCGCGCTAAAAAAGAACATCCGCTATCGTGGGGTGTTTATTGAAGATAAAGGCTTGACCTTAAGCGTACATTACCGCCTGCTTTCAGAAAAAGTTTTCTCCGCATTTAAAGCGCTTTTTACCCGCACTGTCAAATCATGGGGGAAAACGATAAAACTTACCCATGGCAAAAAAGTCTTTGAGATCCGCCCGCCTATTAATTGGAATAAGGGGAAAGCGATAAAATGGATCATTAAAAGGCTGAAACTTAAGAAACACCTTCCCATTTATATTGGCGATGACAGAACCGATGAAGATGCCTTTAGGGCGCTGAAGAAAAAAGGAATTACTATTCTGGTGGGGAAAAACCGGAAGACTGCAGCCATTTTTACCCTTAACGACATTAACGATGTTTATAAATTCTTGACATTAGTTAGTGAGCCGTAAATGTCCCTTGACGTCCTTGCCAAATGAGCTTATAAATTAACTGACAAGGAGGTGAGCATATGAAGATCGATTCCCTTCGGCTGGGAGTGACTACTGGCCTGGTTTGGGGCGGCGGCGTGCTTTTTCTTGGTATTATTGTCGCGTTGTTCAATTGGGGAACACCTCTGATGACGGTGCTGGCTTCGATCTATAAAGGTTATGGTTCAAATCTGGGCGGCATAGCCATCGGGACAATTTGGGCGCTGATCGATGGGTTTTGCGCTGGATTTTTTATCGGTCTGGTCTACAATTTGCTCCCGAAAATGGGGGATCTATAAACGACCGATCATGGCAGATAGGGCTGAAAAGCGCTCTGTCTGCCTTCTAGTAAGGAAAAATGAGAGCTAAGGAACCCTTTAAATTTCATACTTCCTCGCAGTTGGTCGAGATAACCGGCCGAAAAGCGGCGAATTTAAAAGAATTCCTGGAGATAATCAAAGAAATAAATGATTCTTCAATCTTTTACCACGTTCACCACGCCTTCAGAGAGCATCAATTCGCGCCCGGCCATTACACTAATGATTTTGCGCATTGGATCGGCGAGGAGCTGAGCGAAAACGCTCTGGCGGAAAGGCTGGCCAACATTAATATCAAGGATTATTTAGAGATCCAATCGTTGCGCCAGAAAATCGCTGAAATAATTGAAAATCATTTGAAAGCTAACCCGGGCAACAGCAATCTTACGGCCAAACATAAGTTTTATTTTTGCAAGAATATCGGGGTTGTCCAGAAGACCAAGTATATTGCCTGGGAACTGGAAGAATTCTGCGACATGCTGAACCGGGTTGGATTGCGGTCGCTTTTTTTCCATTTTTTTGAAGCCCGCCTGAGGCTGGGCCGCAAGACCAATGATTTTTCCGATTGGATAATCCATAACTTTCACAATGCCGCCTTGGCGCGCCAGATCGAAGCTTTGGATCCGTATCTGTACACGATGGACCAGCTCCGGGACCAGATCATCAGCCTGATCTGCGGAAAGAAAGAGGATTTTTTCGGCAGGCTATTAAAATGGCTAAAAGCAAGATAGAAGAATACTCAAAAATAATCAGGCCGCAGAATTTTGATGAGATCATGATGCTGGCAGAAAGGGTCCGGGGCCGGCGCATCAAAATGGTGAACGCCACCGCGATTGGCGGAGGGGTGGCGGAGATATTAACGCGGGTTATTCCTCTTTTCAATGAGCTCGGAATAAAGACAAAATGGGAAGTGATCAAAGGCAGCGGCGAGTTTTTTGGCGTGACCAAGGCTCTTCACAACGCCCTACACAACAATAAGGCCGAGATCACTGAACAAATGTTAAATATTTTTAACGAGACGACCAAAACCAATATCGCCGAAATGATCTTTGATGAAGACGTGGTGATCATTCATGATCCACAGCCCGCGGGATTGATAGCGGCAAAGGAAAAATCAAAGGCGAAATGGGTGTGGAGGTGCCATATAGATACTTCCCATCCCCAACCGGACGCTTGGAATTTTATAAAAGGTTTTGTTGAAAAGTATGACGCTTCGATCTTTTCCACCCCCTGGTTCGCTAAGGTGCTGCCAATCCCGCAGTATTTTATCTATCCGGCGATCGACCCCTTAGCCGAGAAAAACCGTGAATTGTCAGCTCATGAGATAAATACGGTCTTGCAGAAATATAAGGTCGATCGATCCCGCCCAATAATTACCCAGATCTCGAGATTTGATTATCTGAAAGACCCCCTGGGAGTGATCGAGACATACAAATTGGTAAAAAAGCATATTGATTGCCAGCTGGTGTTGGCCGGGGGAGGGGCGACCGATGATCCTGAGGGGGGCCAGGTATTGAGCGAAGTTCAGGAAGCGGCCAAGGGCGATCCCGATATCCACATTTTATTGCTGCCGCCTTTTGCTGATCTGGAGATCAACGCCCTGCAAAGGGCTTCAACCGTAGTGCTTCAGAAATCTTTGCGGGAAGGATTTGGCTTAACTGTTACCGAGGCTTTATGGAAGGCCAAGCCGGTGGTAGCTTCGGCGGTTGGGGGAATAACTCTGCAGGTTATTCACAACTTCACCGGGATGCTTGTTCATTCTGTTGAAGGGGCTGCCTATCAAACCCGCTATTTGATCAACAACCCTCAAATCGCGAAAAAACTTGGGGAATACGGCCGCGAGCATGTCAGGGAGAAATTCCTGATCACGCGCAAGATCAGAAATTACCTGCTGTTGCTAATTGCTTTGGACAATCCCGGGAGAGACGTTATCCAGTTATAGGTCTTCTTCAGGCTCCTTTAATACCCGCGAGTAACAATAGATATTAAGCGCAAGTATGCAGCTTATTGAAACGATCATAAATATCCAGCCGAATATGTTCATGTTAAAACTTAAAGAATAATTTAAACACCAGGATAATTGCAATAAAAAAAGCGATCACGATAGCTGCCGGAATCCAGTTGTAGGAGAGGGGCTCTTCTATTATATTTTCTTTTGATCTTTGTTTAACCAATAATTGCCCGCATTTTTTGCATCTAGTTAACGCATCTTTGTTCTCTGTGTTGCAGATTAAGCACCTCATCATAAGCCCTCCTAAAAATAAAACCGCCATCCAGTTTTACTCAACTAGATGGCGGCCCGACCATCAATTTATGAAACCTCCAAGGATTTGCATAATCCTTGGACCCGCTCAAATTATATCATTTTATCGTTTGATTGTTACATCTCATTTCGTAGTTAATTAGCTTGCTTTGTCGAGCCAGCCGGCCCCGGGCATGAGGCTTAGATCTTGGCTTCCAATAGGATCGGGTTGATCCCCAATAGATTCGCTGCTTTTTCTTTGTCTCTGCCGCTGTGCTCGAGCGCCGCTCGAATATATTTTTTCTCGAAAGCTTCGAAGTAATCGGCCCCTGCGTTGTCGGTTGTTTCCATCAACAGATCAAAAGGGAGAGCGGCAAGCGTGATTTCCCCCGCCGGACAGGAGAGGATCAATCTTTGAATCAAGCTTTCAAGCTGACAGGTATTGCCCGGCCAGGAATAATTGGTCAGGGCTTCCATGGCAGCCGGAATAACTTTTATTTCTCTGCCATAGCGGGAATTGTAAATTTCCAGATAATGATTTATTAGCAAAGGAAGATCCGAGCTGCGCGCTCTGAGCGGGGGCAGGGTGATGCTGGATTCCGCGAAAAATTCAAGCCGGGCGCTTGACCCGCCGATCAGGCGGGCGTCGATCGGAATGCTGGTCGAACTGCCGCTGCGCGTAAACTCGCGCTCAGACAGGAGCGTGCTGATCTCGGCCGGCAGGTATTCCGCGTTGTCGATAAACAGCGTGCCGTCTTTGACCTCTTCGAGCAATCCGCTCTTGGCCTCAAGGGCGACGGTGCTCCCGCCTTTCCCCCAACCAAAGAGCAGGGCCTTGATCTTATTGGCCGGCATGTCCGGCGCCAGAGCAAGGGTTTTAAAGGGGGAGAGGCGGCGGTCGCTTTTGGCATGGATAAGCTGTGCCACCAGTTCCTTTTCCGTCCCGGGCTCGCCGATGATCAAGACACGACCAGCCTTCTTTATTTTATCAAGTGCCTTGGAAAGCTCAGCCTGGCCGATCAGTTCCGGGGCTTTAGTCGAGGCGTTTTTTTGCACCTCGCCGCCTTCTTCGCTGATC
>JAQTLJ010000109.1 GCA_028714935.1 Candidatus Margulisiibacteriota bacterium
CCCTGGATGGCGAAAAAATACTCCGGTCCGTAATCACGGCCCAGATATTTTTCATAGGAGCTGGTATCTGCGGCCAAAGAGGGGAGAGCCAGCAGTAAAAAAGCAAGACAAATTATGCCGCTAGTTCTTTTCAAGGCAGTTTCCCGCTTTCGAGCAAGTCCTTGAATTTCTGATAAGAGATCTCCTGCAGAGCGAACCATTGCTGCGATCCGGTCAGATAGACGTAGCCAAAATATTTGTCTTTTTCGCGTTTGACCAAGAGGATCATGCCGGGTTCCAGTTCCAGGATCAGGTCATAAGGCGGCTTGCCCACGACCGAGAGAATGTCCGGGGTGGTGAAGTTGGACAAGATCTTCAACGGCGGTTTAGGGCCCTTGGTCCTGATCTCCTCCGCATATTTTTCGTCGAACAGCTTTTTTAGTTCCAGTCCGGTAAGCGAAAAGGCTTCGCGGGAAACCATGTCCCGGATGATACTAACGACCTCTTTTCTGACGGTCGCTTCGGCGTACTGCTGGAGAACTTTTTTATTGACGGCCTTTTTGGATTCTTTCTCGATCGATTGTTTGGCGATCGCCAAGAGGGCGTCTTTGTCGATCGTCAGCAGGACTTCGTGCTTGACCGTGTCCTGGATCATTTTCCAGAGGCCTTTATTATCGATGACCTGCTTAAGCTTAAGCAGGAGGACGCCGCCGAGCTGTTCTTCCGCCAGGCCGAAAACTTCCTGGGTTGACAGCCGGTCGACAATGGCTTTCTTGACCTCCTGTTCGATGATCTCCGGGGCTTCGCTCCTGACGATCTTGCGGATCTCTTTGGCAACGATCGCGTAACCTGTCCCCGCCGGGACATCGCGGTTGATCATGTGCACGACCTCTTTTTCGAGGACCGCTTTGGCCTGCTTGTTGATGAGCGCCTGGAGCTCTTCGGTTGGGACCGTTTTGACGATAACGTCGGCTATTTTGGCGTCGCCGCTCTCGCTAACGATCTGCCGATATTCCTGTCCGGGGATCAAGAGCTTAAAAGTTTTCTGGGCGCCAGGTTGGGGGGTGACGAGGTACTGTTTGCTGAAGCGCCGCCCCCGGTATTGGGTCTCGATGACCAGTTGTTTCTGGCCCTCTTTCAGGGCAACCGTTGCCCTAAAACGGAGGTCCGGTTCCAGCGGGATGTTCTCACCGTTGATGATGACGCTTTCTACGCCCGGGGCGGCCTGGCCGGTAACCTCGCCGGTGACCGGCGCCGGTTGTTGCGCAGAAGGCAAAACGTAAAAAATAAAAAATGAGGCCAGGCTTATACAGGTGAAGCCGAGCACAAGAGCAAGTATGATTATATATCTTTTGCTCAAGGTGCCTTCATTATAACGGAGGTTTTTGTTTATGCCAATCGGTATTTTGCTCGTAGGCAAAGGCGGCGCGCAAAATAGTTTCTTCCGCGAAAGCCTGCCCGATGAGCTGCAGGCCGATCGGCAAACCTCGGTCAAGTCCGCAGGGGAGCGAGAGCGCGGGCAGTCCCGCCAGATTGATCGGTATCGTGGCGATGTCGGAGAGGTACATGGCGAGCGGATCGGCGGTTTTTTCGCCGAGCTTAAAGGCGACAGTCGGGGCGGTCGGCGAGAGCAAAACGTCGCACCCGCTAAAAGCTTTTTCGAAATCCTGCTTGATCAGGGTCCTGACCTTTAAAGCTTTCAGGTAGTAAGCGTCATAGTAGCCGGCGGAGAGGGCGTAAGTCCCGAGCATGATCCGCCTTTTGACTTCCTGGCCAAAACCGGCCTGGCGGGTATTGTAATACATGGAGACCAGGTCTTTGGCCGCTTTTGTCCTGGGCCCGAATTTGACGCCGTCATAGCGGGCGAGGTTGGAGCTGGCTTCGGCCGGGGCGATCAGATAATAAGTCGCGACAGCGTATTCAAAAGTCGGCAGGGAAACCTCAATGATCTGCGCGCCCAGTTCCTCGAACTTGGCGATCGCTTTCTGGACCGCGGCTTTAACCGCCTGATCGATCCCGGCCCCGAGCAATTCTTTGATCACGCCGATCTTCAGCTTTTTTACGTCGGCCGTCAGGGCTTTCCGGTAGTCGGGGACGGGCCGGTCGACGGAAGTTGAATCCTGCGGATCGTGTCCGGCCAAGACATTCATTAAAATGGCGGCGTCCGTCACGTCTTTGGCAATGGGGCCGATCTGATCGAGCGAAGAAGCGAAGGCGACCAGGCCGTAGCGGGAAACGCGGCCGTAGGTCGGCTTCAATCCGACCACGCCGCAAAACGAAGCGGGTTGCCTGATCGAGCCGCCGGTGTCCGAGCCGGTCGACAGGATCGCTTCGCCCGCAGCGACTGCGGCGGCGGAGCCGCCCGACGAGCCGCCGGGAACGGTTTTGGTGTCCCAGGGATTATGCGTCGGGTGGAAGCCGGAATTTTCCGTAGAAGAGCCCATAGCAAATTCATCAAGATTGGTCTTGCCGATCATGACCGCGCCGGCCGCTTTTATTTTTGCCACCACGGTCGCATCATAAGGCGGGAGATAATTGGCCAGGATCCGGGAAGAGCAGGTGGTCGTGACGGCGCGGGTGCACATATTGTCCTTGATGGCGATCGGGATGCCGGTCAGGGGAGTGACGTTCTGGTTGGATTTTATTCTTTCGTCCGCCGCTCTGGCTTGTTTCAGCGCGTCCTCTTTGGTTAGCGTTACATAAGCTTTGACTTTAGCTTCAACTTTTTCTATCCGGTCAAAGACCGCCGCGGTCAGCTCGACCGAGCTAAGCTTCTTGTCGGCCAGCAAAGCATGAAGTTCATGGGCGGTTTTGGCGTGCATTATTCGACGATCCTCGGGACCTTGAACATCCCGGCTTCTGCTTCCGGAGCGTTAGCAATAATATCTTCGATATTTTGAAAGGGGACAACTCTATCTTCCCGGAGTACATTTTTCATCGGGATGGCGTGGGAAGTTGGCAGGACATTATCGGTGTCCAGTTTTTTCAAATTATCGGCGAAATCGAGGATCGCGGCCAGCTGTTTGGCAAAGAGGGCTTTTTCTTCCGGAGTAAGTCCCAGCCTGGCAAGTCGGGCTACGTGTTCGACATCGATCTGCATGCGGCTATTATAACAAGTTTAAAGGGGAAGGGTAAAGTAAAAAACGGCGCCCTGTCCCGAGCCGGCCGAAACCGCCCAGATGCTCCCCCCGTGCGCTTTGATGATCGACTTGGAAACCACCAGGCCAAGGCCTGTCCCTTTGCGTTCCGCCGATTCTTTGGAGGCGCGGTAGAATTTATCAAAAATATGCGGCAGGTCGCGGGGGTCAATGCCCAGCCCTTCGTCACGGACGGAGACAAGGACATCTTTATTTTCCGGCCTGATCGAAATGAATATCTTCGCCCCTTCATTGGAAAACTTGATCGCGTTGGTCAGGAGGTTGGTAAAGACCTGATGGATCTTATCCTCATCGAGATTGACCGGCGGGGTTGCGGGGTCAAATTCCTGGACCAGGGTCAGTTTCCTGGCAGCGGACAGAGGCTGGACCTCTTCGACCGCCAGGCTGGCGACTTCGGAAATGACAGTTGGTTTTTCGGTTATTTTTGTCTTGCCTGATTCCAGACGGGCCAGGTCGAGAAGATCGGTGGCCAGCTCCAGGATGCGATGGGACTGTCTTTTGATGACCGCGAGCGGCTCCTTTTGCGCCTCGCTGACCGGGCCCAGTTTTTGATTGTTCAGAAGGTCGGAATAGCCAATGATGGAGGTCAGCGGGCTTTTAACTTCGTGGATCACCATGTTCATGAAATCCAGCTGGGCGTTGGAAAGTTCTTCGATCTGCCGCTGCTTCTCCCGCAGGCGGTCGGCCAGGTAAGAATCAAAGTAGATCAAGAGGGCAGAACAGAGAAAGAGCGCCAAGGCTTTAGAAACGCCATAATTAACATTCAAGTACAAGGCACTGGGTTCCTTAATAAGATTGTAATGCGGCACATAGGAATACGCTTCCAGATAGCAGACTATCAGGTAAAAAATCGATCCCTGTGCGGCGAGAAAATAAGCGATCTGTTCAAAGCCGGTTATGGCAATAGCAGTAAATTCAAGCAGATAAATAAGTTTAAATTGGCTTTCAGCTCCTCCGGTAAAATGGATGATCAGGGAGATCACAGCAAGGTCAACCGTGACCCGCAAGTAAGTAAAAACTATATTCTCACTAAAAAATCGGAAGCGTTTTACAAAAAAGGGATAGATCAAGTTGTAGAGGGCGACAAACCCGATAAGGATCATGTTAGGGTAGATCGGGAATTGGAGGCGGCCCGGATAAATTGAAGTAAAGATCACTGCCAGCAATAAAAGGATCGCGCCCCAGCGCAGGTATACGAACCAGAGCGTGATTTTTTGTTTTTCGCTTAATTCAGGCGTGTCCGTCATAGCTGGAATTATAACCTTGCGCTGGCAG
>JAQTLJ010000110.1 GCA_028714935.1 Candidatus Margulisiibacteriota bacterium
GGTCCGGTCGACACCGGCTATCCAGATGGTATTCTTGCCGAGCATCAGGCTGACTTCGGTCTCAAAATTGCCGTGTTTATCCAGCTCAACATCGCGGCCGTTGACCTTGATGCTCTTGATCCTGTAGTCTTCCGACTTGCCTTTGACAAAAACCGTAACTTCGTGGGTAATATATTTGTCGGGCGGGAAAAGGACCTCCAGCGGTATCGGCTCCGGTGCGGCATAAGCCAGCGAGAAGTAATGAGTATCATTGGTTGAAATGTCGTTGTAGCGGTGGTAAGCGTAATCAAACCGGAAATTGGAGAATTTTAAGCTGACGCCGGCGGTCTGGTTGCTGGCGATATTAAGACCTGTGCCTGCGTCATTGCCGACCACATCCTGGTCGATGCCGCCGCGCAGTGCTAGCAGGTCCGACGGCCACCATTCAACTCCCGCGTGCCAGAAGCCGGGGATGTTGGGCTGGTCGAGGTTCAGCTCATAGTCCGCCCCGAAAGTCGTCTGCCTGAGGAAAGAAGTTTTTAAGCTGGCCCCAAAATTAAGCGAACCGGGGATCGACTCTTCCAGGCCGGTATCCCAGACGACCTTCCCCCCCATGTCGAAGGGGAGGATGCTCTTGCCCAGCAGACCTAGGGTCAGGCTGGTGTTGGGCTTGAACAGTACGCCAAGGTCAACATCGTATCCAAATGCGGAACCGCCGGTAGAACCGCTGATCTTTTCATTAAAGAACTTGACCGCCGCGCCGACCGAGAGATTTGACCGCAGCATCACGCCATAGCCGAGCGCCATAGCATAGTTATTGTAATCATAGGTCACCGACTCGGTGGAGGAGGGGATCACCCGGTATTCGCCGGTGGCGATCTCGACCAGGTTGAGCACCGGGGTGCTGAATCCGAGGCCGGCGCCGGAATAACCGATGCCGAGCGTGCCGAATTTAGCCGGCAGGGCGCCGGCCAGCGTGATGTAATTGACCTGGTTGACGAACTTGCCCGACATGCTGAGGAACTCGGCTGTTTCCAGGTTCCCCAGGCCGGCCGGGTTAAGGTACAGGGCGCTGATGTCGTCGGCGAGGCCAGTGAACATCTTCCCCATGCCGAGCGGCCGGGCGCCGACGCCGAGGCGGGTGATATCGGAAGTGAACTTGATGTCAGCCAGGGCTGCCCCGGCTGACATCATCATCAGACAGAATATGATTATAAATGCTCTGCCGTATTTGGGCATTTAGCTAAATATCTGCTTTCTTATTTAGATTCTACAACAACAAAGTTCGTCCGGCCGAGCTCTCTTCTTGCTCCGCTTGCGTCTATCTCAAAGCCGAGCACCACATAGGCGCCATTGGGGAGCGGGTTCCCGCCATCAGCTATCAGGTCCGGCCAGATATTATCATTATAACCTGCTTTGCCGCCCGGTTGGCCGGCCGCAAACCTCCGGTGGTAGACCACTTGAGAAGGGTTCGTGGCGTTATAGACAAACAGCTCTATTGTCTTATCCTCCGGCAAAGCGTAGGCGATGCGGGGTTGAGCGTTGGCGGCGAAGTGCGTTACCCCGGCTGGCTTTTTAACCTGCGTCGGGAAGAACCAGAGCTCTCCGGTTATTTCAAAGTCAACCGTCCCGGCGGCAATTTGTTGGTTGCCGTTGTTGTCAAATAAAATGACCTGCCAGCCCGGGCCGATATTTTCGGCGGTTATCGGCACATTAAGTTTAGCGGTTTTAAAATCGGGGCCAACGGTATAATCAATGACCTGTATCTCGGTCGAACCCCGGCGGAGAATGAATCGCTGCGCCAGGTTGAGGTTCTGACCGGAGACGGTCACCGTCTGCTTATTGCCGCTGGCAAATTGCGCCCTGGGGCCCCGGACATTTTTTGGATTCACATCATTAAGTGACGGCGTGCCTACCGGTATTACGGTCGGAGATTTGATCTCAAGATAACCGTACCCGGTGCCGCCGTCGATGTTTTTCCAGGTCATCAGGTTGTCGCCGAGCTTGGCCTTGGCGCCGACCGAAAGATTGACCGTCGCATTCGCGCTGGACAGGCCGCTGACCTTATTATAATTGTAAGTGATATCAGCGTTGTTAGTATCGAACGACGAGCCATTTTGTAAATTAGGAATGGCGCAGGCAACCGTGGTGTCTCCTGTTTGTCCTTGAACGAGAGAGGTTAAAGTGATCGGGTTGGGATTGACGACCAGCTTGGCGATAAAACGCCCCGAGATCTTCGGCAGTGAGGCGGTGGGGAGCTTTTCGGGTTCACCGGGTACTATTATTATATCGTTATCACCAAAGGCGTTGATCAAGCCGCTTCCGCCGGCCTGGGTGATCAGGTCGAGCAGGCCGGAGACGCCGGAAATGCCGCCGATCGCCCAGATGTTATAAGGATCGTTGATCGCCGCCCTGATCGTGCCAAGATCGATAAAGTCGCCGTTGGGGGTGTTCCAGCTTGCTCCGCCGTCCGAGCTCCGGAAAGACGCCAGCGGGCTGACCGCCATCACCAGTGTTTTTCCGCTCCTGATGTCTTTTTTTGCGTCGACATCGAGATAAATGATCGTGAGCTGGTCCTTGGCTTTTGGAGAAATATCCGTCCAGGTGTCGCCGCCGTTGGACGATCTCATGATGAGCCCGAGCGGAACGCCGCCCTGCTCCTCTTCCGGCTTGGTTTTTGAGACCCCGATCCGGATGGCGCTGCCGACATTGATGCCGGACACAAAAACATCTTTTTCGACCGCGGCGATATCGAACAGGATAATGCCTTTTTCCAGGAGTGAATTGGTGGTTTCTTTGCCGGTCGCGAAGAAGTTTTTACCGCTGTCAATGCTCTTGTAGAGCAGGGCCGGTTTTGTCCTGCCGATGTATGTGCTTTGGATCGAAACTGTCTGGGCTGATATAGTGTTGCCGCCCATGATGCTTTGCAGCAAGTAAGCAAGCTGTTGGGCGATCTCCGTGGGGAAGGCCAGGGCGTAGACCTCATAATTACCGCTCGCATGCTGGGTGACGGCGAGGTTAAAGATAAGGGCCTGCGAATCAATAGTTTTACCGGTCCAGGAATTGCCGTCGTCAAGGGAGTAAAAGATCTGTGCAGTTGAACTCGTTTCTACCGGCACGTCAGGTGTGACGATAACAGTTCCCTGGGTGGTAAATTGGTCCTGAGGTAGGGTCCCGCCGCTCATCAGGCTGTTGATCTCGATCGCAGCTGCCCAGACGCCGTTCCCTTTGGCGACAATTTTAGGATAAATATAAACCGCTTTGGAAGGTAGCCCGGGAGTGGTGCTTCCCTGGGCCACAATGACATTCTCCTGATCTGTTGTCGGCATGGTGACTTTGGTCCAGGTAACGCCGCCGTTGATCGTTTTATAAATAGAGCCTTGCAGTACATCGCCCACTCCGGCCCCACCTCTATTTAGTCCTCCTTGGCCGGAAAGCAGCTGCACGACCAGCTGGATCAAATTGCGGAGCGAGATGGAGATGCCGGCAACATAGTAAGTGTTGATGTCTTTGGCCGTGACTGAAAGGGGGATGAAATCAATATCACCTGTGATACTGCTTTCCTTAATGGTTCTTCCCCGGTCGCTTGTATAAAAAACATTATTTGGACTTAATAAAGAACTGCCGACGGCCATGAAGTGTTCTTCGTCGGGGGTGCAGATGTCGATAAAAACCGCCAGGGGATTGGCCCAGGCATCTTTACGCTGGATGATCCAGTCGGGGCTGTTGACCGTGAAGTAGCTAAAATACGACTGATCATATTTGCCGTCATTTAAAACGATCAGGATCAGGCGGAGGCCGGTGTCGATCTTGGCGTCGATAGCGACGTTGGTAAGCGTCAGCTGGTTGGCGGCGGTGACCGAGTAGGCGCCGTACTTGATCAGGGGTTCCGGGATCGGGCCCTGATTAAGGTCAATTTTATAAAAACCGACGCTCTTGATAGTATAGGCTTGTAAATTCATGCCGCTCAGAAAAGTAACGGCCACAGATGGGATCGTTGTTCCGGCATAGCCGTATGACGGGCTGGGAAGACCGATCGGAATACCAATTTGTTGTTCATCTGTGGCGGCGATGACCAGCGAAGAGAGGCAGGAAATGAGACACAGGACTACCAGTAGCTTTTTCATATAAAACCTCCTACATTATTATATATCTATTATATTTTATTTGTTCGGGGGATGTCAACTGTTATTTTTTATTCGATCGAAATCATCCCGATCGACTGGACTTTGACCTGCGGGACGATCTCATTGTAGGAGAGGACCGCAACGTCCGGGAAACTGCGCTCGATGAAGCGCTTGAAATGCGGGCGGAGACGCGGGGAACAGAGGATGACCGGGTTCAATTTCATCCGCTTGAAATTCCGCAGATGCCCGGAGATCTGGACCAGGATCTT
>JAQTLJ010000111.1 GCA_028714935.1 Candidatus Margulisiibacteriota bacterium
ACAGCATTAATTTTTCGGTCAAAGACATCTCCCCGTTCAAAAAAGCTGCTTTGCAGAAAGCCTTTACCGGCGCCAAAGAAAAAGCCGAGATCATCGCGGCTTCATCCGGTTTGATCTTGAAACGAATTAAAAGCATTCTCGAAGCGGAAGCCCAGGTCATTCCTCCGGCCGGCAATCTCCGGGCTTTTGCCGCTGAGGGTATGGGGGCCGGCGGAGAGACTCCGGTTGCCCCTGGCAACGTCGAGATCCGGGGCGGCTTGACGATCATCTATGATTGCGGTGAAAAATAACCGAACTAGGAGATAAAAGTCAGCCTTTTCTTTTCCAGCGATCTGATCAGCTTATCATAAGAATCAGTGAATGCCTGTAAACCATCGTCCTGGATCTTCTGACAAACCTCTTCGATCGCCACGCCGTAGGTCCGCAATTTCGCCAGTATTTCACTGGCTTCAGCGGTCACATTACCGATTAAGGCTGCCTGTGGCACGCCGTGATCCTTAAAGGCTTCAATTGTTATCGACGGCATAGTATTGATCGTCCCTTCGGCGATCAGCTCTTCGACATACTTGACATCGCTGTAGGAAGGATTCTTGGTGCTGGTGCTGCCGAAAAGCAGGCGCTGGACTTTTGCTCCGCCGCTTATATATGACTTGAACTGCGGAGTGTAAAAAGTCCGACGGTACGCGTCATAAATTATCTTAGCTTGCGCCACCGCCGCTTTGCCGCTCAATCCTTCCATGTCCCTCATCTTCTTCTCATCATGGTTCTTGATCACGCGTTCATTGAGCAGCCTGTCAATATAAGTATCGATCCGGCTGACAAAAAGACTGGCAACCGAGTTGATCATATCAACCGGCATCCCCTTGGATATCCTTTCTTCCAGCCCGCTAATATAGGCTTCTGAGACCGCAGAATAATGGGTGAGTGAAAATACCAGTGTGGCATTGACGTTGATCCCTAAGAGCGTCAACTTGCGGATCGCTTCCACCCCTTCGATCGTCGCCGGGACTTTGATCATTACGTTAGCCCGGCTGATCTTACCATACAGCCTTTTGGCTTCAGCGATCGTCGCTTCTGTGTCATGGGCAAGATGGGGAGACACTTCTATGCTGACAAATCCGTCTTTCCTGCCTGATGAAGTATAGACCTCAAGCAAAACATCAGCCGCCTTGTCGATATCCCAGGTAGTCAGCTCATCATAGATCGCCTGCGCGTCCTTGCCTTCCCTGCTCAGCCGTTCGATGTCGGCATCGTATAATTTACTGCCGTTGATCGCCTTTTCAAAGATCGTTGGGTTGGAGGTCAAGCCGGTTATCCCGTCATCAACGATCATTTCCTTTATTTTCCCGGACAGGAGCAGACCGCGCTCAATATTATCATACCAGGGGCTCTGGCCGTATTTATGCAGCTCTTTGAGTTTACTCATGGTTATGACACCTTCGCGCCGGCCGCGATCTCACGGTCAATCGTCGTACAGGTCAGCTGGCTCCGGTCCTCAGTGTGGGCGCACAAAACCATGCCGTAACTTTCCACGCCTTTGATCACTTTAGGCTCAAGGTTAACAAGGACCAGGACTTTTTTGCCGGGCAGTTCCTCGCTTTTATAATACTGTTTTATCCCGGCGACCAGAATCCTCTCTTCCCCGCCGATATCAACGATCAGCTTATATAACTTATCAGCCCCCAAGATATCTTCGACAAATTTTATCTCGCCGACCCTGATGTCCAATTTTTGCCAATCAGCAAAACTGATGTTCATATGCCACCCCCGAGCGGTATTTTACCACATTCATCTGCCAAACCCCGGATAATTCGGCGGTTTATACTGGCCGGAATAAAGCAAGATAAAGACCACAACAACAATTAAAACGAGCAGGACCAGGATCATCTGTGCCGTGGTCACAGCATTTTCCTCAAGTATTTGCCGGTGTAGCTCTGAGGCTGCTTGGCCACTTCTTCCGGCGTGCCGGTCGCCACAACCCAACCACCCTCATCCCCCCCCTCCGGCCCAAGATCGATGATATGATCCGCTGTCTTTATCACGTCAAGGTTATGCTCAATCACGATCACCGTATTACCGGTCGCGACCAAGCGGTGCAAAACCCCTAAAAGTTTTTTAATATCATCAAAGTGGAGTCCGGTCGTTGGCTCATCAAGCAGATAAAGGGTTTTCCCGGTTGACCGCGAAGCCAGTTCCGTCGCCAGCTTAACACGTTGAGCCTCGCCGCCCGAAAGAGTGGTGGCCGACTGTCCTAACTTAACATAACCCAGTCCGACATCCTTTAAAGTCTCCAGTTTCCTGACGATCTGCGGGATGTTCTCAAACAAGTTCAATGCCTCTTCGACCGTCATATTGAGCACATCATAGATGTTCTTCCCCTTATAATGGACCTCTAACGTCTCACGGTTGTAACGTTTTCCTTTGCAAACGTCACAGGGGACGTAAACATCCGGCAGGAAATGCATTTCGATCTTGACCAAACCATCTCCCCGGCAGGCTTCACAACGTCCACCCTTGACGTTAAAAGAGAACCTCCCCACCTTATAACCGCGCATCCGCGCCTCTTGCGTAATGGCAAAGAGATTCCGGATATGGTCAAAAACACCGGTGTAGGTCGATGGATTGGAGCGCGGCGTCCTGCCGATCGGTGTTTGATCGATAATTATCACTTTATCGATATTCTCCACCCCGTCAATCCGCTCATGTGCCCCGGCCTTTTCCATGGAACGATAAAATTTCTTGGCCAAGGCATTATATAAAATATCATTGACCAGCGAGCTTTTCCCGGAGCCGGAAACCCCGGTCACGCAGGCAAAGAGCCCCAGAGGGAACGCAACATCGATCTTTTTTAGGTTATTATGCGCCGCTTTCCTGATGGTTAAGAATTTGCCGTTCCCCGGCTTTCTATCCTTTGGGATATCTATCTTCAGTTCATCCGCCAGATACTTGCCGGTGATCGACCGCTTCTCCCTCATCAAATCGGAGATCCCTCCGGTCGCAACTATCTCTCCGCCAAAACGGCCGGCTCCCGGCCCGATGTCGACCAGATAATCGGCTGACCGCATCGTTTCTTCGTCATGCTCGACCACAATAATCGTGTTGCCGAGATCTCTCAGCCTTTCCAAAGTGGTTATCAAGCGCTTATTATCACGCTGGTGCAGGCCGATCGACGGCTCATCAAGGATATAAAGGACACCGACCAGGCCCGATCCGACTTGTGTCGCCAATCTTGTCCGCTGGGCTTCTCCGCCAGAAAGCGTTGAAGATTCCCTGTCCAGGGTAATGTAATCAAGCCCGACATCGGCCAAGAACTTAAGCCTTGCCCGGATCTCCTTAAGTATCTGTTTGGCGATTATCTCTTCGCGTTCGCTAAATTTTAAGGATTCCATGAATTCGAATATCCCTTTAATTGACATCGCCGTTACCTTGGCGATCGACCTACCGGCGATAGTGACCGCCAAACTTTCCGGCCGCAGCCGCTGCCCGCCGCAATCCGAACAGGCAACAGCGCTCATGAAGCGGTAAAGGTGATAGCGGACATTTTCCGACTTTGTTTCCAGATAGCGCCGCTTCAGCCAGTTCATCACTCCCTCAAATTCCCCTTCATGCTCCCAGTAGCTCTTCTCCATCCGGTGTTTATATTTGATCGGTCGGTCCGAACCGTACAAGATCACTTTTAACTGCTCTTTGGTCAATTTTTTTATTGGCGTGTAAAGATCAAAGCCGAATTCTTCTCCGACCGCCTCCAGCTTTTGCTGATAATATGACGCCGCTTCACCCCAGGGGGCGATCGCCCCTTCAACAATTGACAGGCTTGGGTCCGGGATGATCAGCTCCGGGTCAAACTCCAATTTATCGCCAAGTCCGCCGCATTTTGGACAAGCGCCGTAAGGGCTGTTGAAGGAAAAGATGCGCGGCGTGATCTCATCCAGGCTGATGCCGCAGACCGGGCAGGCAAATTTTTCGCTGTATACTTTTTTCTTCTTATCAATGATCTCCACGATCCCATTACCGTATCTAAGTGCGGTTTCCACTGATTCGTTCAGGCGCTTCCGGTTGCTCGCCGAGACAACTAAACGATCGACAACGATCTCGATGTCGTGTTTCAGCTTTTTATTCAATTGCGGGGCTTCGGGGATCTCATAGATCTTGCCGTCAACCCTGACCCTTAAAAATCCATCTTTTTGGATCTCTGTTAACAGGCTTTTATACTCGCCTTTCCGCCCCCGGATGACCGGCGCCAGGATCTGGATCTTTTCCCCTTCCGGCATTTCCAGGATCTGATCGACGATCTGCTGCGCTGTCTGTTTTTCGATCTTCCGGCCGCATTTCGGGCAGTGCGGGACCCCGATATTGGCGAACAGGAG
>JAQTLJ010000112.1 GCA_028714935.1 Candidatus Margulisiibacteriota bacterium
CAAAGGCTAATTACCGGCGCCCTAGTCCCTAGTCCCTGGTCCCTAATCCCTTTAACGATGTCGATCAGTGGGTGGCCAAAGTAGACGACGTTGCCGCCGGCTTTTTTATAGACGTCAAACTCCTTTTCAAAGATCGCGATGATCAGGTCGCTCTTCTCGATCACGTTCCTGACGCCGCGCTCCGTCCCCCACAGCCACTCCTGCGGCGCGATATAATAAACGGTCTTGATGCCAAGCCTCTTGGCCGCTTTGGCCAGCGGCATGTTGATCCCCTGCGAGTCGACCAGCAGCAAGAGGTCCGGCTTTTCTCTTTTCATCAGCTCAACCATCTTGAGGTAGAGCAGATAAATGGGGACAAGGTTGGGCAGGGCTTCGAAGAGGCCGATCGTGCCGCGCCGGCTGATATCAAACTTGATGTCTACCCCTTCGGTCAGGAGCTTTTCGGAACCGATGCCGAAGAAATAAATGCTGGGGTCTATTTTTTTTAATTCCCGGACCAGATATGTCCCGTGAGTGTCGCCGGAGACCTCCCCGGCGGAGATCATTATCTTCTTCATATGCCGAGTTCCGGGATCTCGGGCAGGAGCAGCTCTTCGCTCTCTTCTTCGATCGCGGTCTTTTTGCTGATCCCGCGCTTGCTCTCTTTGCCGAGGAACTTAATGATCTGTTCGATCTCCGGCAGGGGCCGCAGGCGCTTTTTGATCTCGGTCAGCGCCTTGTCCGTATTGTTGCCCGATTCATAAATGAACTTAAAAGCCTTTTTGATCTCCGTGATCGCTTCGTTGGAAACGCCCCGGCGCTGGAGGCCGATTGAATTGATCCCCCTGATCTGGGCCGGATTGCCTTCGGCCAGCATGAACGGCGGGATGTCCTGCAATATTTTTGACTGCGCGCCGATCATCGCCAGCCGGCCGATCCGGACAAACTGATGGATGCCGGCAAGGCCGCCAATCGTCGCCTGGTCTTCAATTTCGGTGTAGCCGGCCAGGCCGACATAGCCGCCGATCACGACCTGGCTGCCAATTTTGCAGTTGTGCGGGATATGGGCGTGGACCATGATGAAGTTCTCGCTGCCGATCACCGTCTTGCTCCCTTCGCCCGACGGCAGATGGATGGTGACGAATTCGCGGATAACATTCTTGTCGCCGATCACGACTTCGCCCTTTTCCCCTTTATACTTGACGTCCTGCGGCGCGGCGGCGATCGAGACCCCCTGATGGAGGATATTGTTCTTGCCGATAGTTGTCCAGCGGTTGATCGAACAGTAAGGGCCGAGCTTCGTCCCTTCACCGATCTTGACTTCCGGGCCAATTACGCAGTAAGGGCCGACTTCCACTCCCTTGGCCAGGACGGCGGTCGGATGGATGACCGCGGTCGCGTGGACCTTGGCCCCTTCCGCTTCCTTATCGACCAGGGAGAACATGAAATCGCCTTCCGCCGCGACTTCGCCGTCAACGGAGGCCCTCCCGTGCATCTTGCCGAGGTTCCCCCGGATCCAGATGGCTTCGACTTCAAGTTTTAACTGGTCGCCGGGGATGACCATCCGGCGGAAGCGGACATTGTCGATGCCGGCAAAATAGACGATCTTACCTTCATTGCTGGTGCCGCGCAGCGCCATAACGACGCCGACCTGGGCGATCGCTTCGCAGATCAGGACCCCCGGCATGATCGGGCGGCCGGGGAAATGACCCTGGAAGAACGGCTCGTTCATCGTCACGTTCTTAACGGCAACGGCGCGTTTCCCTGCTTCCAGCTCCACGATCCGGTCGATCAAAAGGAAAGGATAGCGGTGAGGGACGATCTTCATGATCTCGTTAATATCCAGCTGTGTCATTTGCCCGAAAGCCTCCTTATCAATTCAATATTCAGCCTGTGTCCGGATCTGACCGCCCGGACCTCTGCCTGCAGCGGCCGGCCGAGCAGGATAAGGTCGCCGATCAGGTCGAGGATCTTATGCCTGACTGGCTCATCCGGGAAGCGCGGCGCGTTTACATAACCGTCTTTCCCCAGGACCAGAGCGTTGTTTAGTGACGCGCCTTTTGCCAGCCCCTGTTCCTTAAGCAGTTCGTACTCGTCTATATAGCCGAAAGTGCGGGCAGGGGCGATCTCCTGCTTGAAATCCCCTGTCCGGGAGTCGAAACAGCACCGCTCTTCCCCGATCACAGGAAAGTCTACCATAAAATCGACCTTAAAGCCATGACAGGGAAGGAGTTCGAGCGAGGCTTTCTCCTCGATGATCCTGACCGGATGGTCAATGACCAGCGCGTTTTTATCAGCTTCTTGCTCAACGATCCCGGCCTTTTCCAAGGCAGTTACAAAGGGGAGCGCGCTGCCGTCCATGATCGGGATCTCGCCCCCAATAACTTTGATCTCCAGGTTATCAATTCCCAGCCCGTAGGTCGCGGAGAGGAGATGTTCGGTTACGGCAATGCCGTCAAGGGATGTTCCCCGGCGCGTCTCTTTTACCTGGTCAACAAGGGCGGGGATCTTTCTGCCGTCTTTAAAAAAAGTTATCCCGCTGCCAGGAAGGGCGGGGGAGAGAGTAATGATCGATTCTTCTCCGGAGTGGATGCCGATGCCGGACAGGGAAAAAGGCTGGCTAATGGTCTTCTGCTTCATCTCGGCTCGGGCCGTCTGATCGGGACGTTGCTCTTTTCGCCGTACAGCTTATAATAGCTGCCGATGACCTCTTCCTTTAATACCTTTCCTTCCTGGTCATAAACAGTGCGGGTGACGGCGGTCTTGAACGGGACGTCGAGGTTGATCACCTGCCGGAGGGACATCGGAACAAAGGCACCTGCCGCATTCCGCCCGACTATCGAAACGCCGGAGAATTTGACGGTTTTGCCGCTCGGCGTCCCGTAGATCCTGAAGGAAAGCCGTTTGTTGGTGGCAACCGATTTGATCAAGACCGGATAGCCGGAGTCGTTTTTAAAACGGAAGTCGAGCTGTCCGGGATATACTCCTGCGTCGCGGCCTAAAGGATAGATATTAAAGTAGAACGAATGGTTCCGCCGCTGGAGGACCTTGAGGTCGGCCAGCTGGACGGTATTATATAATGTAGTGGCGATCTGGCAGGAGCCGCCGCCCAGGAGCGGGACCAGTTCCCCGCTCACGATAACGAATGCTTCCTTGAACCCCTTTTCCGGCGAGACATCCCCTATAATTTCGGCGACGGAAAATTCCTCGCCGGGCATCAAAAGAGTCCCGTTGATCCAGGAGGCGACCAGTTTGATGTTATGGATCCGGTTGGGAGAGTCATGCGTCCCATAATAAGTTGTATAAGCTGACAGCCGGGAGATCGGCGGGTTGGCCCGGAGCGCTTTTTCCGTGACTTTGGGGCGGGCAAAATCAATGACCAGCGGGATCCGGCGCTTGCCGGCATAAAGGCAAGCTTCAAAGGAAGCAATGCTCTTGCTGATGTTCAATTCCCTCCCCGGGATCTCCGATTCAATATGATAACCGCCGGTCTCTTCGTAATAAAGCATGCTGGCGTCCCTGGGAGTTGAGCTGATCTCCGGCGCCAGGCCTTCCAAGATAGTCCGGAGCTGCCCCTTGTCGACCGCCAAGACCAGCGGTGCGATGCTTGCCCCCTCGGTGATCCGATCTTTTAACTCCGCCAGGTAACCGTCCCTATGGGTCAGCTCAAATGCCTTGCGGACGGTCTCGTCATAGACAATGCGGATGCCGAGGGCGGTGGGGGTAAAGGCATAGTAGGTAGTGTCGGACTCCAGTGTGATCAGCGACGCGAAAACCTCGCGGATGGGAAAGCTTTTGAGCTTGGCGGCCGCTTCATCCTGGTTGAGTTCGGAGACGTCAACGTTGCCGATAAAAGTCCTGGCGGGGAAAGCCTCGCGGGTCTTGAGGTAGTCGTAAGAGATGAACGACATCGCCACCAGGGCCGAGGAAACCGCGACCACGCCGATTATACGCATTATATTCTTCATCAGCTTGTTCAGATAAGAAAAGGGAGCAAAATCGCTCCCTTCTTCTTGGTAATCGTTGTCCAGGTCAGGAAAATTACTCAATTATTTTGGCGACAGCTCCGGCGCCGACTGTGCGACCGCCTTCGCGGATGGCAAAGCGGAGCCCTTCTTCGATGGCGACATCAGTGATCAGTTCAACCCCCATAGTGATGTTGTCGCCCGGCATGACCATTTCCACTTTGTCCGGGAGCTTGATCTCGCCGGTGACGTCGGTCGTGCGGATAAAGAACTGCGGCTTGTAGCCAGGGAAGAAAGGAGTATGGCGCCCGCCTTCTTCCTTGGTCAGGACGTAAACCTGGGCGTCGAATTTCTTGTGCGGCTTGATCGAGCCGGGCTTAGCGATGACCTGCCCGCGCTTGAGCTCCTCTT
>JAQTLJ010000113.1 GCA_028714935.1 Candidatus Margulisiibacteriota bacterium
TCTTTATTGCCCAGCTGGCCGCCAATTCCCTCTGGTCGTTCCTGTTCTTCTACTGGCACGCTCCCTGGAGCGCCTATATTGAAATTATTATCCTGTGGGTGCTGATCCTGGTTACGATCATCAGGTTTCATAAGATATCAAAGGTCGCCGCCTGGCTGCTGATACCGTACATTCTCTGGGTGAGCTTTGCTTCTTTCCTTAACCTGGGAGTGGCGCTGCTGAATTAAAACGAGCGGAGCAGCTTTTTTAGGGCCCTGACAGGCAGGCCGACGACGTTGTCGTAATCGCCGGCGATCCGGGCGATGAAAACATCCTCTATTTCCTGGATGCCGTAGGCCCCGGCCTTGTCCAGCGGCCGGCCGCTATTAACATATTCCATGATCTCTTTGTTCTTTACCTTTTTCATTGTCACGCTGGTCACTTCGCAATGAGTTCGTTTTATGGAAGTCTTTGTGTTAATGACCGCCAGGCCGGTGATGACTCGATGGGTTTTCCCGGCAAGTGAACCTAATATTCGGACGGCGTCCTTTTTATTCTTCGGCTTACCGATGATCTTATTTCCCAGGACAACGATCGTATCAGCCCCGATCACGATCGCATTTTTATGCTTAGCTGCTATATCTTCCGCTTTGGCTGCCGCCGCTTTAATGGCAAATGACCTGGGCGACAATGCAGAGATCTCAGCCTCATTTATCCTGCTCGGAATGACCTTGAATCTTCCGACTATTTTTTTGAGCAGCTCGATCCTTCTGGGCGAGGCTGAAGCGAGAATAATATTTTTAGGCATGGTGTTCAATATTATACAGGATTTCTTCATAAGTGGCGGAGTGGGTCATTTTATCGCGCAGCTGGGCGGCGTGCGGGAATGACTTCAGGTACCAGATGGCAGCCTTGCGCATCAATCCGACCTTGCTTGACGGCCGGATAGCTTTATATTTATCGATATAGGAGAGATGCTGCTTTAAGACCGCCTTTTTTTGTTCGGTTTCTACGGGCGGGAGGGTTTTGCCTGTGGCTAAATAATGTTCGATCTCTTGGAAGATCCAGGGATGGCCGAGCGCTCCCCGGGCGACAGTGATCCCGTCACAATCGGTGGCGGCCAGCATCTTGGCCGCCAGTTCCGGGGAGAAAATATTGCCCGAGCCAAAAACAGGTATCTTGACGCTGTGCTTGACCGCCCTGATCGCTTTGTAATTTATCTCGCCGCAGTAAAGCTGGGCCCTGGTCCGCCCGTGGATGAAGAGGGCGGCGGCGCCGCTCTTGGCACACTGTTTGGCGATGCCGGTAATTTCCTTCCGGTCGTAACCTTCATAACCGACCCGCAATTTGACCGTGACCGGGACGGGAATAGCGGCTGCCATTTTCTTGATGATCTTATAAAGCGCCTGCGGCTCGCGCAACAGGTAAGCGCCGGCTTTTTTCTTGGTGATCTTCTTGACCGGGCAGGCGGCATTGATGTCGATAAAAGAGACGTCAACCAGGCCGAGCAGCTGCTTGGCCCCCTGGACCATGTCGTCGGGATCGGCGCCGACCAACTGGGCGGCGATCGGCCGGTCAGCCGGATCGCACTGGAGAAAATTATGGTTATTCCTGGAATGATTGATCAGGGAATTGCAGTCGACCATTTCGAAAAAACATAATTTTGCCCCGTGCTGGCGGGCGATCAGGCGGAAGGGGAGGTCGGTGCAGCCCGACATCGGCGCGAGAAAAATATTGGTATCGCTGCTGTATGATCCGATCACGACCATTTAAAATGCCTCCCTAGTGGCGATGAGATCAGTGTCGAGATTTAATATGTCCTTAACGATCGTTTCCCCGACTTTGACGGGATGGTCAAGCCGGACCTGCCTGACCGCTGCCATAGCCGCCAAGAGCCGGTCCTTGGGGATCGGCTTATTGGTCCTCACCGGGACCATTTTTACGTTAAGGCCGCTTGTCAGGACGGTTGTGGTCAGGATCCGCAGCGGGCGCTCAACCTCCTGCCGGGCATAAGTTAATCCCTTTTCACATTTGTTCCCGGTGACTTTTATAACCTGTCCACCTTCGACCTCAACTTCCAGCTGGCAGCCGACCGGGCAGTCGATGCAGGTCATTTTCCTGATCATTTCGGTTCCCTCAAGTAGTCTGCGGCCATCTGGCCGGCTTTTATGCTGTCCCTGGTCACCGAATCGACGAGGTCGTAAACTTTATATGAATTGCCGCAAACGAATATTCCCGGGATAGAACAGAGGTTCACTGCCTTAGAGACTGGTGAATTGGTCATGCTATCGATCTCAACGCAGGCCATCTCGATCAGTTCGTTTTCCGGGATCAGGCCGACCGAGATCAGTACCGTATCGCAGGTCAACTCAAAGCTTTCTTTGGTCTCGACATTTTCGATCAGGACCTTTTCCACCCGGTCTTTGCCCATGATCCTGGCCACCCGGTGGCGGAAATAAAGCGGGATCGCAAAATCCTCCAGGCATTGGACAACGTTCCTGACCAATCCGCGGCTCTCTTTTTGGACCTCGATGACCGCTTTGACTTTGGCGCCTTCCAGGGCAAAGCGCCTGGCCATGATCAGGCCGATATCGCCTGAGCCGACGATCACCGCTTCTTTGCCCGGCAGCCAGCCTTCGATATTGATCATTTTCTGGGCGAGACCGGCGGGATAGACGCCGGCCGGACGTGTCCCGGCGATATGGACCATCTCTCTGGTCCTTTCGCGGCAGCCGGTCGCCATGATCAGCGCTTTGGCTTTAACCACTTCCATTGTCCCCGGTTTTAAATAGGTGAGGACCTTATCGCCGGTCAACTTAACGACAAATGATCTTAAACTGGCTTCAATTTCCGGGAGCGCCTCAATTCTTTTGATAAACCGGTCTGCGTATTCCGGCCCGGTCAGATCTTCTTTGAAATGATGAAGGCCGAAACCGGTATGGATGCACTGGTTAAGGATGCCGCCAAGATACTGGTCGCGCTCAAGCAGTAAAATATCTTTGACGCCCGCCTCATGCGCGGCGATCGCCGCCGCCATCCCTGCCGGCCCGCCGCCGACGATAACTAAGTCACGAGTCGCGGGTCGCGAGTCGCGGGTCATTCTGCTCGTTCCTCCTTAATAATTTCTGATCCTTTACCGCGTTTGGTGATCTCGGTCGGCTTTAATTGCAATTCTTCCGCCATGATCTTCATTATCCTGGTGGTGCAGAAACCACCGTGGCAGCGGCCGGCCTGGGCGCGGGTCCGGAATTTTACCCCATCAAGGGTTCTGGCGCCTCTTTTGATCGCTTCCCGAACTTCTTTAGCTGAGACCATTTCACAACGGCAAATGATCTCGCCGTAAGAATTATCTTTTTTGATTAGCTGCGGGATACGGGAGAAGGGGAAAGCAAAAAGATGGGTTGTTTTTGGGCGATGTTTATGGAAGATCAATTTCTTTTTTAATTCTAATCCGTTCTTTTTTAGAAGATCGACGATCATAAGGGCGATGGCCGGGCCGGCGGTCAGGCCGGGGGATTGGAGGCCGGCGACGGTGACCATCCCCGGAACTTTGTCTTCATGCCTGATAATGAAATCTTTGCCGGCGACCGGCCGGAGGCCGGCAAAATAGGCGATAATGTCGTTCTCGTTAAGCGATGGGACAAGCTTTTGGGTCGCCGCCAGGACCTGTTTTAAACCCTCATCGGAGGTCGCGAGGTCCTCCTTATCTGAAATATCCTGGGCGGTCGGCCCGATCATCGGGTTGCCGTCCGAGGTTTTAATGACCAGGACGCCTTTGGACAAGGGCGAGGGGAGAGGGAAGATGATATGGTTGACAAGGTGCTCGCGTTTTTTGTCGAGCAGGAACTCCTCCCCCTTGCGTGGTTTTATCTGGAAGTCAGCGATCCCGACCAGGCCGGCGATCTCGTCGGCCAATAAGCCGGCGGCGTTGATCACGTAGCGCGCGGCAAAAAGCCCGTTATCGGTCGCGACTGCAAACACGTTGTCTTTCCGGGTGATGCCGGTAACTTTATGGGAGAGAAAAATCTCGACCCCATTTTTCATCGCGTTCTCCGCCAGGTCGTAGACCCAGCGGTAAGGAGAAATGATCCCGGCGGTCGGGGCAAAGAGCGCGGCGTAGGCGTCAGGGTTCAAGTTCGGCTCGTTTTTCCGCAGCCAGGCGCGATCGACGATCTTTAGTCCCGGCACGCCAAGCTTTTCGCCATCTTTTTTGATCTCCAGCAATTGCGGCAGCTCGTCTTCTTTGAAGATCACGATCAGCTCGCCGACCGCCTTAAAGTCAACGCCAAGTTCCTTGGCGATCCGCCGGGTCAATTTATTACCCTGGACGCAGAG
>JAQTLJ010000114.1 GCA_028714935.1 Candidatus Margulisiibacteriota bacterium
GACGGATGTGATCTTATCAACGACAGGGATACTCCTGATCTCCCCACTCCTGCTGACTTTTGGGGTTTTAGTAAAAGCGACTTCCCGGGGGCCGGTTTTCTTTGTTCACAACCGGGTGGGGCTGGATGGCAAAGAATTTCCGATGTTCAAATTCAGGTCGATGGTGGAAGATGCGGAAAAGCTTTTTCCGCAGCTGGCGCCGCTGTCCGAAGTTGAGGGGCATATATTTAAAATAAAAGACGATCCCAGGATCACTCCGCTGGGCAAGTTAATGCGGCGCTGGAGCATTGATGAACTGCCGCAGCTGTTCAATGTCTTTTTAGGGCACATGAGCATTGTCGGCCCGCGGCCGCCGCTGCCGAGGGAAGTACAGAAATACAGTCCCTGGCACCGGAAGAGACTGCGCGTCCGACCGGGGATTACCGGCTCCTGGCAGGTGTCGGGCCGGTCGCTCCTGCCGTTCGAAGAGATGGTCAGGCTGGATATCTATTATATCGAGAACTGGTCGCTCTGGCAGGATTTTAAAATAATTCTTCGGACGATCCCGGTCGTGCTTTTCGGCCGCGGGGCTTATTAGTTTATTATTACGATCTTCCCCTTCTTATGTTCAGTCAAGCCGTTAGCCGAAGCGGAGAAGATGTAAGGATAGATCCCGTTGTGCGTTACTTGCCCGAACTGGTCAACGCCGCTCCAGGCGGTTATGCCCGAAGCTGCGCTGGAGATCGATCTATACCAGACCAGGGTGCCGGTAATGTCATAGATGCGGATCTTGATGTCAGCCGGCTGGGCAAGCGAATAAGAGAAGACCATCCCTTTGCCCTGGGCGGAAAAAGCGCTGGTCAGGTCATTGCTCGGGGAAAAAGGATTGGGGCCGGAGATGAAATTGGTGATCAAGTGCGTCTCCGGGATCGCCGGTGCGATAAATTTTGCGACCGCTGCCTCTACCGTATTCTGGTTGGCAACGGGAGGGGGACAGCCGATGTTGATGGAAAAATCCTGCGATCCGGAGTTCCCGGCGTTATCGGTCAAGATCACTGAAGCGCTGTGTTTTCCGTCGGATAGGTCCTGGGGAAGGGGAATAAAACCGGAGAGACTGCTTTCCTCCTGATCAAAGACCAGCGTGTTTTCCTGGAGGCTGTTGTCAATGATAATCTTTGCTTCGGCATCTTCAGCGATATCCCCTTGCAGGTCAAAAACCCTGGCGGTAATGATCAGGGTTGATCCCGGCTTGAACCAGTCAGATCCGTCGGGTTTAATGACGGTTATTTCCGGTGAGGCGGGATTAAAAAAAACTTCCTGGGTTGTAATAAGGGAATTTCCCGCCTCATCGCTGAGCGCGAAGGTGTAAAGGTTCGCGCCGGCCTCAAGCGTGAACTGGCAGGTGAAATGACTGTTTGTTTCCAGGGAAGGGGAAAGGCCGTTAACCTGAATATTGACCGGCGATTCACTGACCTGGCCGCTTAAAGTGATGGTCCCTTCGGACCTTTGGGCTTCAAGCGTAACGAACTGCGGCGGCTGGCTGTCGAGCTTAAAGGGGGTGACCTGGCCCGGCAGGCTGGTATTAATACCGTCGAAAGCTGACAGCCTTAAAAAGTATGTGCCGTCAGCGAGGACCATGGGCAGCAGACATTCGACCGCCTCCCTAGACGTGGCAGGGACCGGTTGCTCAAAACAGAAGGTGCCGCCCAGGGGGAAATATTCTTTTTGGGAGACTTCAATCCGACAAAGCAACGGATCAAGGCCGGAGGCGGAATAAACGATCTTCAGATTATTAGAGTTGACTGCAGAGTTGGCTGCTGGCAGAATGACCTGTGGTGGTTGGGGTGGAAACGGGCTGGAGCCCAGGCGTTTCGCTTCGCCAAATGACCGGCCGCCGTCAAGAGAGATCGCCCGGTACGTTTCCAGGCGTCCGTCAGACTCTGTTTGCCAGCCTAGAAACAGCGCGGGATTGCCGGGGAATTGTTTGAATTGCAAGTTTATCAGGTTGTCTTGGCTGGCATAAATGACCCGGGGCTCAAAAGTTGGGAGCGACGAGCAGACGATCTGGTTATTAGCTATTATGGCAAGATAAAGGGTATCGTTCACGGTGGTTATATCGAAAGCGGTTACCTCTAGGGAGGTGCTGAAAAGAGTGGCGGCTTTGAATGAGTGGGGGTGTAAAACTTTGATCTTACTGGCTGTCTCCTCAGTTCCTGGTTCAAGCCAGAAGGAGGTTTTGTTCCCCCACCGATCGACAATGACTTTCGGCTTTTCGCTGCCTGGCAGTTGCTCAGCGGCAAAACCATGACCAGCCAAGATCAAAGATAACACTAATACTGCTATTGCTCTTCTAATAGTCATGGTTAACGGAATTCTAACACAGCGTGAGGATAAATCAAGTCTTGTCCGGAGAGGAAAAATCCGGTATAATAAGTATACCGTCATGAAGAAATCTCCCAAGATCATTATTGTCGGGGCCGGGCCGGTCGGCTGTTATTTGGGCCAGCTCCTGAAACAGAACGGTTTTGAACCCCTGCTATTGGAGGAACACGCCGAAGTCGGGAAACCGGTCCAGTGCGCGGGGATCGTCGGGCGCGGCATTTTTGAAGAGATGAAATTTCCGGTTTCCCTTAAGTCGGTCGTGAACACGATCGACGGCGCCAAGATATTCTTTAACGGCTCGTCTTTTATTTTAAACCGCCCCAAGGTCGCCAGGATTGTCGACCGGGAGCTGTTTGATAAAGAGCTCAGCACCGGGCTGAATATCGAGTTCAATACCGGCCTGCAGGAAGTCTATTCGATCAAAGACGGCTACATCTTAAAGACCAACAACGGCGAATATTATGCCGATATCGTCATAGGGGCTGATGGGCCGAATTCCCGGGTCCGCAAGTCGCTTAGCTTTTCTTCGGACATGAAGCTCTACCGCGGTTATCAGTACCGGGTAAGAATGACCCCCAAGGACCAGAACCTGGTCGAAGTCCACTACGTGAAACCTTTCTCACTTTTTACCTGGGTGATCCCGGAAGGGAACGGCATTGTGAGGATCGGGACGATCTCCGGCAACCCCTACCAGGAATTGAACGGCTTTATGGAAAAGTTTGCGATCAGCGGCGAAGTTGTGGAAAAGAACGCGGGAGCGATCCCGATCGGCAGCTGCCAGCTGGTCAAAGGGAGGGCGGCGCTGGTCGGCGACGCGGCTTGCCAGGTGAAGCCGATAACTTCCGGCGGGATCTACTACGGGATGAAATCGGCTGAACTGCTGGCTGAAGCGATCAAGGAGGGCGACCTTGCCCTTTATGAAAAAAGGTGGAATGAGGAATTTGACCAGGAGATCAAGATCTGCCTCTTGGCCCGCAATATTATGGAAAATATGGGCGACGATGTGCTGTCGCGGGTGTTTTCCTACGCCAAAGATAATTACAAACTGATCGAGCAGATCGGGGATTTTGAGAACCACTCTTCGGTTTTCTGGAGCCTGGTTTCCAATCCCCGGACTTACCCGACCATCGGGGCTTTACTGATGGGGATGGCTAAGAACCCGAAATTCATCCTGCGTTCCCTCCTCCGGATCCCGCGCTGAAGATGAAGAGAGCGCTTGCTGTTATCGTTATTGTTCTCATTGCCGGTTTTTCCCTTTATCCCTTTATGCTGGAAGGGGCGGCTAGTTTTTTGATCGTTCGCGAGCGGATCACCCCGGCGGATCTAATTGTTGTGCTGGCCGGCGATGATAATGGGGAAAGAGTAACTGAAGGTGTCAAGCTGTACCGAGAAGGTTATGCCAGGAAGCTGCTGATGAGCGGCGGCCCCCTGGCCTGGGAAATGACGGCAGCGGAAGTAATGAAAAGGCAGGCTGAAAAAATGGGCATTCCGGGCGGAGCGATCAGCCTGCAGGACAGGTCAAAATCAACTTTGGAAGACGCAGAATTTTCGCTGCCGATCGTGAAAGGGAGCGGGGCAAGATCGGTGATCCTGGTGACATCGCCGACTCACAGCCGCCGCGCGTTAAGGGTTTTTAAGAAGGTTTTTTCCCGGGAGAGGATCAGAGTGGTTTCCTGTCCGGCGCGGGTGACAAAATTCAAACTGCCCCGCTGGTGGGAGAGGCATGAAGATACACAGGCGGTAGTGAGCGAATACGTCGCTTTGGTTTTTTATTTTTTTAAGGGGTACTAAACAGCAGTTTGTAGTAGTATAATATTCCGGGCAAGGGAGTCAATTGCTAATGAGCAAAGAGATCATTCTGGTTACCGGCGGGGCCGGCTATATTGGTTCATGCCTGGTCAGGCAGCTGCTGCA
>JAQTLJ010000115.1 GCA_028714935.1 Candidatus Margulisiibacteriota bacterium
AGAAAGTGAGCATCGCGGCGGTGATGCAGAAAGAAATGGTCGGCAATACCGCCACGATCGTCATCTTGTTGCACAAAGTTGAAGAGAAAAACCTGAAAGCCGCGTTAAAGGCGATTAAAAAGCTGCCGGTGGTCCGCCGGATAGGCAATGTGATCAGGATCATTTAAAGGGGGGAATGCCATGAGAATAAAGAAAAGATATATCGCCGCGCTGCTGGCAGTTGTTGCCTTAGCTTTGGGCGCCAGGTACCTGTTGGGCTGCGGGCAGGGGAACCCCGAAGTGATTACCAAGGCGGCACAACCGGAAGGGCTGTCGATCCAGGGGACAACTTACCATATGATCCCTTTTTATGATACGCCCAGCGCCAGCTGGCAGTTGAAGCGGGGCAGCCCCCTGGCCGGCGTTACATTGTATTTAAGCGGGCAAAGCGGCACATCGGTTGCCAGCTCCAACAACAACGGCGAGTATCTCTTTACCAACCTCCAGCAGAACCCGGCGGGAAGCAACGGCTATACGATCGTTGCCTCGAAAGAGGGATACCAGAGGCTGATGATCAGCGGCGTAACCTTCACCGGCCAGATACCGCTGCCTGATAATTCTATTATTACCCAGGATATCGAAATGAACCCCCGTCCGGTGGTGCTGGCGATCACCCCTTTTCCAGGCGCGACCATTGAGGCAGCGATCCTGACTGTCACAGTTGAATTTAGCAAGGCCATGGACACCTCAACTGTTATGCCGAGTTTTTCTCCGGTCGCCTTTCGCACGTTTGGCGCCGGGAACGCAGCCAATGTCACTTCTACCTGGAGCAACCAAAACAAGACTTTGACGGTCAAGACCGGCCAGCTGCTGGCCAATATGTTCTACCGTTTGGTCGTTGATAGTTATAGCAGTATTAAAGACGCTTCCGGCAACCCGCTGGACCCGCTGATGGTTTACGGCCCCAATGATACCGGCTCGGAGGGGTTGCCGTCCGATGTTTATAACGGCAGCAGTCTAAACTGGAGTTACCGCACCCGGTCAGGCGGCGTCCCCGGGGCTCCGGGCAATTTCAGCCTGTCGGTCAGCGGGGAACCCTCAGCCTCGTTTAATTTCCAGGAAGTTATGCTCGCCGGGTTCCAGGGCGTTAGATTTCACTGGGATAGGCCGGCAGGGAACATCTCCGGTTATAAATTATATGCCTCAGCCAGCTTGAGCGGCGCCTGGAATTTAATGACCTTGCTAAATGCCAGCGAGAATTACTATGTCTGCTCACCGCAGGGCGTTAACAACGCAATTTTTGGCTCGACGATGGTCGATCCGGTCGGCACCGGCCGGTACGCCATGGTCAATGGCCGCGCTTATTTTAAGGTAGTGGCGTACAATGGCGATGGGGAGGGGGCGGGGGCCACGCTCGAAGCGCAGGACTCCATCCCGCCGCAGGTTGATCCAACCGCCTGGAGCAGTAATTCGAGCTTTACCGGCCTGACCTTGCAGAATAACTATTACCTGGAAGCCCTGACCAATAAAAGCAAGGCTTACGTCTTCTTTAATGAGCCGATCGACCCGTCAACTGCTATTGCTGCTAATTTTGAGATCACCACTACTTCCGGAACGCCAAGGACGGTCTCCGGTGTCAGCTTCCTGACCAGTCACAGCGGTTTTCTGGGGCAAGCCGGGGCTCCTGCTCCCCTGGAATCTGCTTATGCAGTGGTCGAGGTCACTGCCAGCGGTGATATCACGGGAAGCCTTTACAGAATTAAAGCTAAAGAGGGCAAGGTCAGGGACCTGGCCGGGAACAAAGTGGCCGCCGGCGGGTCAACAACGGGTACGCTCCCGTAAAAAGGCACTTGACAAATATTTGATAAGGATTAGAATTTCTATTAACGTCATAAATGATTTTTTTTGCAGGGGGTGATAAAGTCTAAAAATCGTTCCCAATAAAAAGCATCCGAACATAAATATTTTGAGGAGGAAAATCAAATGAAAAAGATAGTTGCGTTACTGACCCTGGTTTTTGTCGTTGGGACTTTGGGATTAGTTTCGGGCTGCAGCCAAACGACGCCGGAAATTAAAACCCAGAACTCTACCACGCCCCAGCCGACCGGATTAACGATCCGCGGCACGGTTTACGGCTTGTCGCCGGACACGCTCGGCTCCGGAGGTCTTTTAGCCGCCCTGCTGGGTTCATTGCCGATACCCAGATCAGACTCGGGAACGAAACTGGCGGGGGCAACAGTCGTATTGAGCGGCAACAGCCAGACCTGGACCGCAACCACTGATGCCAACGGCGAGTATGCCATTACCGATCTGCCGACGACACCGACCGCTCTCCTCGGCGGAGGGTTCACGGTCGCCGTTACCAAGGATGGTTATCAGCGGACGATCGTGACCGGGGTCACTTTGGGCAATGAATCGACGGTGCCAAATAACACCGAGATCACCCGCGATATCGCCATGCTGAACAACCCGATAATTACTTCGATCACTCCCGCGCCGGGCTCAACGATCGAAGCGAGCGGCACGACCATCACGGTCGAATTCAACGAGGCGATCGATACCTCGACCATTTTGCCGTACTTGAATGTTATTGGAGTAAGGAGTTACGCGCTGAACACTCCCAATTTAACAACGGCTTGGTCAAATGGCAATAAAACTTGCAAAATAACTATCAAAGCTCTCTTGCCGAACACGCAATATGTCCTGCAGGTCAACGGCTTGTTTGACCCGGCTGCTGACTGCCCGACAACCATTAGGGATTTGCAGGGCTCCCCGCTTGACGTCAGCGGCGGTATCGCAACCGGCGGCAATGGCTTGGCCGATTCGACCTATAACGCTTCATTAAACAGCACTAACGGCGGAACGCCAGACATGTCGCCCAATCCGAATGCTTACTACCGCACCACCGCAGGAAGCGCACCGGGGACCCCGACCGGAGTTTTGCTTTGCGTTAATAGTGGCACAACTAATGGGGCCAACATTGACTATCTAGACGTGAACGCGGCGCAACTTGTGGCTTTATCGTGGTTAGCGCCGAGCACGGGCGGGCCGATCTCCAATTATCTTATTTATACAACCGTTAATACGCTGGGCGCCTGGTCTTATTTAGGCCAAACCGCAGGGAACTTATTTGCGGCCGCGGCGGACGATTTGAATACCGCTATCTATGGCGCGACTTATAATGCGTCCTGCATCAGGAAAATGGCTTTTGTGACCGATAAAGTATATTTTAAAATATTGCCGGTCAACGGCGAGTATGAGGGAACGGGCGCGATCATTTCCGGCAGGGACAATGTTCAGCCGCAGGTCGCGAGTGTTGCCAGAGATCCCAGCTTGGTTGGCGTGCCGGCAGCGATTGCAAGCGCATTGACCGATTATTCGGCGGCCGGAACGACTCAAGACCTCGGCTGTTACATTGTGTTCACTGAACCGATGAGCGTCAGCAGTTTGCAAACCGCATCGTCTTACACTTTATCTACAGGAGGCCCGGTAACGGCGGCCAAGGTTGTTTATGATTCCGGCGGCTTCACAGTTGTCCAGTTGACAGCTACCTCCGCCATTACCATGCCGGGGGGGACGGTCACAGTTTCTACCACCGTGCCAAAGGATCTGTCGGGTAACGCTAACCAGACAAGTATAGCTTGGCCAATTATTTAGATTTAGCTAACAAGAGAGTGTTCGCATGACAAAAAAGTTAGCTCTCTTAGCCATCGGGGCGCTGTTCCTGGCAGTTGTGCCGGGAACAGCCGCCCTGGCGGCGTTCAAAGACCTGCCGGCCAGCCACGATGCTTATCCTTACGTTGAAAAATTGGTGACCAAGTACGGCGTTATCAACGGTTTCCCGGATAACACTTATCGCGGCAATAAAACGCTCGACCGGTTTGAGATGTCCAAAGCGCTGGTCCTCGCCATGAATTATATCGAGACCAGCCGCGAGGTCAGTCTCAAGGATGTCGCCAGCAAAGAGACGACTTTTAAAGACGTAAAATCCACGCACTGGGCTTATAAATATTTAATGTCCCTGACTTCCCAGTACCAGATCATTACCGGTTATCCCGACGGGACATTTAAAGGCAAAAACACGCTTAACCGGAATGAAGTGACCCAGGCGGTGGCCAAAGCCCTGGCCCGGGTCGAAGCAGCGGTCGGCGCGGAAGTATCGACTAAAGAAGTGGTGCTCAAAGATCTTCCGCCCAGCCATTGGGCTTATCCCAGCGCCAAAAAGCTTATTGCCGCCGGGATAATCGAGCCATTCAAGGACGGGACCTTCAAGGGGAAGGAACCGGTC
>JAQTLJ010000116.1:0-2305 GCA_028714935.1 Candidatus Margulisiibacteriota bacterium
CCCCAGGCGCCCAAATATAAGAGAGGCAACCGCGCCGATCAATAAATATAATAGGACGCTGTCCAGGATCTCGGACTTCAACCTATCGATATCTGACGCCTTCATGTCCAATCCCAGGATGGCAACAGGCATGCCGTTTTTGTCGTTGATCGGGGCATAGCCCGAAAGCCAGCGCCCCCACTTATCTTTAGTTACCTCTTTATCGGCTGTCGGGCCGACAAAGGCCATTTTCATTTCCGGGAATTTACTGATATCATATTCTTCCTGAAAGCCCGCCATGTTCTTTTTGTCGACCAATTCACTGTCGGCGACAAATTGCCAGACATCATTTTTTTTAGAAGCGACCATGATGTAAGCCTCGTGGATCCTTTTATTCCCCAGCAGGGTGAATTCGTAGAGCCGGCGCTTTAGCTCCCAGTAGGCTTTTGAGTTTTCTCCCCTGACCAAGACCAACTTAACTTGTTCAGGATCGATCGACATAGATAAAGACATGGCCATATCTTTAAGGTCGGTGCGAATAGACTCGACCAACAGTTTCTTGGTCCGCTCGTAAAAGTTCAAAGAAAAGAATGCGACGCAGACAAAGACCACTATGGCGATCAGCAGGGTGAGCTTGTCTTTCAGGCCGAGCTGGAATTGCTGCATACCGGGAATGATACAATATTTGCCAGGCCATGTAAATTCTTTTATAATTGCCAGTATGGAAGTCCTGATCGCGGAACATGCCGGATTTTGCGAAGGGGTCGAAAGGGCCTTTAAGATCGCGCTGGAGACCTCTCGGGCAGGCAAACCGGTCTTTATGCTCGGCAATCTCGTCCACAATAAGCAGGTGGTCGAGCAGCTCAAGGCCCAGGGCGTAAGGACCGTTTCTGCACTTTCCGAGATCCCGCCGGGCACCAGCGGAACCTTGCTTATCTCCGCTCATGGCGTGCCACCCGAGATCTATGAGGGGGCAAAAAAACTTAATTTAGATATTGTGGACACCACCTGCCCCTGGGTGAAAAAGGCACAGAAGATCGCCAAGGAGCTGGCCGAAGAAGGCCGGCTGGTAATGATCGTCGGCGACAAGGGGCACCCCGAAGTCAAAGCACTGGTCGGCTGGAGCGGCGGAAAAGGCCTGGTCGTCGAAAAGGAAGAAGAAATAGACAAGCTTTCTCTTGCACCGGAAGCCAGGGTCGGCATCCTGGCCCAGACCACCCAGGCGGAAGCCCACTTTGACAGAATGGTCACTGCCCTAAAAAAAATGGTCAAGGACGTGGTGGAATATGACACGATCTGCGGCGCCACTTCCAAGCGCCAGAGCGCGGCGGTGGAGGTAGCCAAAAAAGTTGACCTGATGCTGGTCGTCGGCGATCAGATGAGCGCCAATACTAAGCGGCTGACCGAACTGTGCACTCAGACCGGCACTGAAACTCACCAGATCCAAACAGTTGAAGAGCTGGATAAAAAATGGCTGAAAGGCAAAGGCAGGATCGGCATCACCGCCGGCGCTTCCACGCCGGAATGGGTCATCCAGGAAGTTATAACTCTGCTTCGGGCTCCTTGAGTACCTGCCAGAAGCAATAGAGGTTGAGGCCGATGATCAAGCCCCACGAAATGATCAGGAATATCCAGCCATAAATGTTCATTCGACTTTCCCCAATGCTTTTTTCCTATACCAGGCTTTCCTGACCAGAAAAGCAATGACCAGGAAGAGCAAGATCAAGCCAATGCGGGTCGCCAGAATATAAGGCTGAATAGCCGGGGCAACTCCCTGCATCATAATGACCGGCAACCCCTGCTGGAGGAACCAAAAACCGAGAATAAAGAAAAGGAACAACGGTGTGACATAACGGATGATCAGTTTGTAAAAGCTCGGTATCTTCATCTCTGCCCCATGATGGATCTCCTCCCAGGCTTTCTCGATGCCGAAAACCCAGACGAAAAGCACGGTTTCGATCGTCCCGAAAAGAACCAGGCAGAAAGTCCCGCCCCAGAAATCAAGCTCATCAACCACCCCCTGCCCTAAAAAGAATATCGGCAGCTGGCAGAGAAGGAAAAGGATGACCCCCAGCCAGAGGACCGCTTTTTTCCGGTCGATCTCAAATTCATCGGCCACAAAGGCAACCGCCGGCTCGGCCAGGGAAACCGATGAAGTGATCCCCGCCAGGAAAAGGAGGCTGAACCAAAGCAGGGCAAAAACCGCCCCAAATGAGATCTGGCCGAAGATCAACGGCATTGTCACAAAACCGAGATTGAAGGCACCGCTGGCCGCCGCCGGCGTCGCCCCCGCTGCACCGAAGAAAACAAACGCCGCCGGGATAAC
>JAQTLJ010000116.1:2315-4267 GCA_028714935.1 Candidatus Margulisiibacteriota bacterium
TTCATTGGTCGAGGCAGCAGTTAAACCTGACAGCGCCACATCATCCCCCTTTTTCAAGTAACTGGCATAGGTCAGGATCACCCCGATCCCGACGCTCAAGGTAAAAAATATCTGGCCGGCCGCCGCCATCCAAACCTTGGCGCTCCCCAGGACGGAAAAATCCGGGTTCCACATAAAACCAAGGCCGCTGGCAATATTAGGGAGCATCAAGACCCTGGCGGCCACAATAAAGCCAAAAACAAAGAGGACCGGCATGGCGATCTTGCAGAGCAGCTCGATCCCTCCTTTTACCCCGCGATACAGAAAATAAAAATTGATCAAAAAAGTAATAATGAAAAAGAAGTAAGCGGTCCAGAGGTTGCTGCCCGGCGCCAGTCCCTGGTAAGCAGCCAGAAAACCCCTCATCGCCTCAGGTGTTACTGTCTTGAATAATTGGCCGGTCAGCGCGAAGAAAGCATAACCTAAAAGCCAGGACTCGATATAAGTATAATAAATAAAAATGACGATCGGGCCAAAAACCCCGATCACCCCGAAATACTTAGCGGCGCGGTTCTTCCAGAGCCGGCTGAGCATGAACGGGGCACTGCCGTGACCAAAGAGCCCGCCGTAGCGGCCGATCGCCCATTCGATCCACATCAAAGGAATGCCCAGCAGCAGGAAGGAAATGAAATATGGGATCATAAAGGCCCCGCCGCCGTTCTGGGTCGCTTGGACCGGAAAACGAAGGAAATTGCCCAGGCCGACCGCCGAGCCGGCGACCGCCAGGATGACCCCTAACTTGGTACCCCATCTTTCACGTTCTGCCATTTTGTGATATTATAACAAATCGGATGAGAAAAACCATTTTATTCTCCCTGGTCATTTTGCTATCTATCTCCAGCGCAGATGCGGTTCTTTTATCCCGCGTCCGCTTTGGCTCTTATCCGGACAAGATCCGCGCTGTCTTTGATTTTGACGGTGCGTTCGCTTATGAGGCGGATGAATCCAAAGAGAAGATCGTCCTGCATTTAAAAAAGACCGAAGCCAGCCCCGATATCCAGAGCTATGTTGAACTGAACGACCTGATCGTCAGGTATATGGAGATCGAAAAAAACGGCGACGACCTTAAGATCTCCATCCCGCTGACAGAGCCGATCAAATATAACATCTTCTATTTGAACGATCCGCCCCGCCTGGTCCTCGATTTTGACCGTGACTTCATTAATATTGTCTCCGGCGGGAGCATAACCGATGGAGTGGAATTCCTGAAAGTAAAAAAGGGCTTAATCGCCGGCCGGATCAACGCCAACGTTTTAAAGATCGATCTGGCCAAGGCGGAGGTCCGTCCGGCACTCGCCAAAAAGCAGAAACCCAGCATCATCGAGTCTTTCGTCAATTTGATCGCCCCCTGGACGCAGGACAAGCCGACCAAGCACTTCTTCCTTGATAAGGTCAGCAATATCATGACGGATAATGACGCGCTGGCCGGCGTCAACGGCACCTATTTTGCTTCGACCGGCAGCCCCCTGGGGGTGTTAATGATCGATCAGGAACTGGTTTCATCGCCGATCTACGACCGGACCGCCTTTTTTCTTGATGAGAAAAACCGGCCTTATATCGACAATGTGTTCGTCGCCTGCCAGTTCACGGCCCAAAACGGGACCCGCTATAAAATAAACAGCATCAATCAGGGCCGGGGCGAAAACGATGTCATCATGTACACGCCGGCCTGGGGAGAATCGACCCAGACCAATCAGCAGGGAGTGGAAATCGTTGTTTCCAGAGCGGTCGTTACCGGTATTAATGTTGCTAATTCAAAGATCCCCGAAGACGGCTATGTCCTGTCCCTCTGCGGGCCGGGAGTGGAGACCATTGCCGACAATGTTAAAATCGGCGACAAGATCAATATCGGCATCAAATTGGTCCCCTACACCGCCGCCCCCGAAAAGATAATCCACCTGATCTCCGGCGGC
>JAQTLJ010000117.1 GCA_028714935.1 Candidatus Margulisiibacteriota bacterium
TTTCCGCTAAAAGTTTTATATCTTTCCAGACATTTTTCAAAGCTGGCTTGGTGTAGCCGACAATGCTCTGGGTTTTGACAAAATCATAGACCCCCAGCGGCGAGGCAAAGCGGGCTGACCCGCCGGTCGGCAGGACATGGTTCGGCCCCGCCATATAATCGCCGACCGGGACCGGCGAAGGCGGCCCTAAGAAAACCGCGCCGGCGTTTTTGATCTGCTCAAGGAACCTTTGCGGCGAACCGATCTGCAGCTCCAGATGTTCGGGCGCGATCTGGTTGCAGATCTTGACCGCTTCTTTTATGCTGGCAACCTGAAATAAATAGATCTCGGCCTGCTCAATGATCTTCCGGCGTGAAAGCTTTTTGACCTGCTTATCGATCTCTTTTCTGGTCTTATCTACGACGTCAGCTGAATCAGTCGCCAGGATAGCAAAGGAATCGGGGTCATGCTCAACCTGGGAGAGCAGATCAGCCGCTAAAAACTCCGGTTCGGCGTCCCGGTCGGCAATGATCAGGACATTGGACGGCCCGGCCAGGCTGTCAATATCAACTATCCCGAAGACCTGCCTTTTGGCCAGCGTTACATATATATTACCCGGGCCGACTATCTTGTCCACTTTGGGGACCGTTTCGGTGCCGAAAGCGAGCGCGGCGATCGCCTGGGCGCCGCCAACCTGATAGATCGCGGAAATACCGACTTCGGCCGCAGCGACCAGGACATGCGGCTTGATCGGCGGAGGAGAAACCATGATAATTTCTTTAACACCAGCGACTTTTGCCGGGATCGCCCCCATCAAGACCGATGAGGGATAATTGGCCCGTCCGCCGGGGACATAAACGCCGATCTTGCCGAGCGGGATGATCCGCTGGCCAAGGACAACATCAAGCGGCAGCGTTTCAAACCATTCATCCGGTTTTTGTTTCTGATGATAAGCGGTGATGTTCTGGATTGCCTTGGTCAGCGCCTCAATGAACTTTTTATCGACCTTCTTATAGGCCTCTTTGATCTTTTCCGGAGATACTCGGATATCTTCTTTGTAAAAATCATCGTCATCATATTTTCTCGTATATTCGACCAGCGCTTCGTCCTTCCTCTCGATCACATCGCGGATAATGGCTTTGACCGCTTCTTCCTGCGGGGAATCAAGCTTAAAAGACTGCCGCGCGGCGATCGCGTCAACTTCTTCTTGAATTTTATTTTTCGGAACGATCTTTATCATGCTGAAATCCGCGTCCCTTTCTTGACCAATGAGCCGTCCGCCAAAACCGCCCCGCCCTCGATCACCACCTCATCCTCTAAAACACAATTATACCCTAAAATGCAGTCGGCTAACCTGGCGCGATTGCCGATCTTCGTCCCCCGCCACACGATCGCCCGCTCCAGCGAGCAGTTCTCGCCGATCGAGACTTTATCCCCGACCACTACATAATCTTTGATCTCCGTCCCTTTCCCGATCTTGACCTTTTCACCGATCAACGAAGGGCCAATAAACCTGACCGTCTGGTCCGGATGGGTATCTTTCCCCAGCCAGAACTTACCGTCGATCCTGGTGCCGTAGATCTTGACCGGCACTTCGCCACGCAGGATCGCCTGGTGAACTTCGCGGTATTTGGCCGGACTGCCGATATCGATCCAGTAAGCGGTGGAAAGGTAGCCGTAGATCGGCGCGCCCTGCTGCAGCAGCGCCGGATAAAGATCCCGTTCAAACATGAAATGCTTGCCTTTGGGCACGGCTTTAAAGATCTTGGGATCGACCACATAAATACCCGCGTTGATCGTCCTGGCGGTCACCTGATTAGAGCTCGGTTTTTCGATAAATTTTGTTACTCTGCCATCTTTATCGGTCAAGATCAGTCCAAAGGGGGTCGGATCTTCCACTTCGGTCATGGTTAAGGTCACGGTGGCGTTTTTTTCGCGATGAAAGCTTATTACTTTAGAAATATTGATATCGGTTAAAATGTCGCCATTAAAAATGACCAGCGGGCCCTCATCAAAGAATTCTTCCGCGTTCTTGACCGCTCCGGCGGTCCCCAGCGGCTCAGCTTCGACCGAATAGCGGATCTTTATCCCCCACTCTTTGCCATCGTCCAGGATTTTCTTTATCTCGCCGGACAGGTATTGGAGATTAAGAATTATCTCATCGACCCCGTGCTTGATCAGGTGCTCGATCTGGTGGACAACAAAAGGCCGGTTGGCGACCGGAACGATCGGCTTGGGCGTATTGTAAGTTAAAGGGCGCAGGCGAGTCCCCAGCCCGCCCGCGATGATCACCGCTTTCATCGCGCCAGCTCCTTTTTTAAACGCGCAATGATCTCCACCGGTGTCGGGTCAAGGCCGCGCGCCACCGCCAAATAAACGCTCAAAAAATCGCCAAAATAGATCAAGGAGAGTATCCGCGCCAAAACTGATTTCCCCTGCGCCGCAATTTCATTCGCGCCGCCCAATTGTTTGACCAGCAGCGATTTGGTGATCTCGATCCTCTTTTTGATCCGTTCGGCATCCCCGTCATCCCGCAGAATGACCAGGGCAAAATTATGCTCCTCTCTTTTAAGCACCGAAAGATTGACGATCTCATTATGATCCAATTCGGGAAAAACGTTAAAAAGCGCCGTCACTTTACTGTTTTCATTGAACTGCGTCTTCAACCTTAAACCGGCGGCCTCGGTCGTCCCGGAAGAAGCAAAAATGACCGGGGTCTTGCCGATCAGCTTTTTGGCCAGCTGCTTGACCGGATTGTTGCGCAGTTGTTTATCGACAGCATAATCGATCTCGAGTTTTTTCAGCAAAGCAACGGCCTCATTGACCTCTTCCCGCAAGCCGGCAGCCAACCCTTTCTCTTCCAGCACTTTAATGATCGGGATCAAAAGATACGGCAGCGCCGCCCTCGGCTGGTAGCCGGTCGGGATCAAAAAGTACGGGTAGTTGTTGTTTTCGGCCAGCTCTCTTAATTTTCCTCCGGAGGTGACACAGATGATTTTTGCGCCGCGCTTCCCCGCTTCTTTTACGGCGCTGATCGTCTCTTCAGTATTGCCCGAGTAGGACAAAGCAAAGAAGAGCGTTTCAGCGTCAACAAAGGCGGGCAGGTGGTAATGGCGGCTGACATGGATCGGCAGGCGCGATCTGGCGCTTATCGCATCGGCAATTATATTTCCGGCAATGGCCGAGCCGCCCATCCCGGCAACGACGATCTGCCTTAGCTTGTCAATTTTGCCAAGCGAGCCGAGCAGAGAAAAGCTGAGGGCGTCCACGATCATGTCCGGCAGCTTTGCCGCCACCTCGAGCATGCCCTCCCGGTCGATCTGCCTGATCGCTTCCGGATTATTTAATATTTCAACCTTATTATCCACCGGCCTGCTCTTTTATCATTGACTTTAAAACATCGACCGCTTTTTCCAGCTGGATATCTTTTACTTCTTTCTCTACCGCAACTTCCGGCGGTTCCGCCTCCGCTTCTTCCGTTGGGATCAAAACCTCATAGTCCGGCGCGATCCCTTTTTTATTGATATCCTCGCCGCTCGGGGTCAGATATTTGGCGATCGTTACCAAGAGGGCCGAACCGTCGTTGAGCCGCCGGACATTTTGGACCGAGGCTTTTCCGAATGACTTGGTGCCGACCAAACTGGCAGCTTTATTGTCCCGCATTGCTCCCGCCAGAATCTCCGAGGCCGAGGCGGACGCTTCATTGATCAGCAAGACCGTCGGCTTTCTCCACAGCACCCGGCCGGTCGATTCGATCTGCTCTCTTTTCCCTTCGCGGTCGACCGTCTGCACGATCATCCCGCGGTCAACGAACATGCTGCCGATATCGATCGCGTTCTGCAGCAGTCCGCCGCCATTGCCGCGCACGTCAACGATCAAGCCGCTGGCTGATTTGAACTTCCTTAATGCTTTCTCAAATTCCCTGGCGGCGTTGAGATTCTCAAAAGTATTCAGCTTAACATACGCGATATTGTCATCAAGTTGTTTTGTCACTACGCTCTTGATCTCGATCCTGGCGCGGACGATCTCATAGTCCCTTGGGTCTTTCCATCCCTTTCTTAAAATCCCCAGTTTGACCTTTGTCCCCTGCGGCCCGCGGATCAGGCTGACCGCTTCCTCCAGCGCCATATCCTTGGTCGATTTATCACCGATCGTCGCGATCCTATCCCCGGCCTTGAGCTTGGCGTTAGCGGCCGGCGTCCCCTCGATCGGGGAGATCACGGTGATCTGGTTATTTTTAATGCCGATG
>JAQTLJ010000118.1 GCA_028714935.1 Candidatus Margulisiibacteriota bacterium
GGTGCGGATGCTTTCATGCCCCAGCATCTCCTGCACCGACCGCAGGTCCGCTCCTTTTTCCAGTAAATGAGTGGCAAATGAATGGCGCAAAGTATGAGGCGAAGTTTTTCCTTTCACTCCGGTCGCCTTAACATATTTTTTAACGATCAGCCACAGGCCCTGCCGCGTCAAACGCCCGCCGTTCCTGTCAAGGAACAGCGCTTGATCATCTTTTTGGGGAAATTCCGTCCTGCTTTTTTCCAGATACTCTTTAATCGCTTTAAGCGTGAACTTATTGATCGGGACGATCCTTTCTTTCGATCCTTTGCCAAAACATTTCACGAACGAGACGTCAAAATTAATGTCGGAAACGTTCAAGCCGACCACTTCCGAAGCGCGCATGCCGGTAGCGTAAAGGAATTCCAGCAGTGCGGCGTCGCGTAAGACAAGGCGGCCCGTTCCCCGCGGCGCAGAAATAAGCTTGATCGTTTCGCTGATGCTCAAAGCTTTCGGCAAACGCTTGGCTTTTTTCGGTAGGCTGATGTCGGAGATGGGATTGGCAGTGATCTTCCCTTCGCGGATCAAATAATGGAAGAATGATTTCAAACAGGCTAATTTCCGCTCCGTGGAAGAGACCGAAAAACCTGCATCATAAAGATGTTCAACATAAGCTTTAACCAGCTCCCGATCAACCTTTTTACCCTTGGCAAACTTGGAGAATTGCTTCAGGTCCTCCCGGTATGAGGCGCTGGTGTTATCCGAATAGCCGCGCTCGATCTTGATAAAATCAAGGAAATCCCTAATCTGCTCCTGCATCAGATCTCACCTTTAAGGAATAGTTCCGCGATCATCACGCCGATCATTGTCTTATTATCCCTGATCTTGCCGGTTTTCAAGAGCTCCAAACACGCTTCCACATCGATCAGCTCAACTTCGACAAACTCGTCCTCGTCCGGTTTGGTCTGCATTAAATTCATTTCCAATGCCAGATAGAACTTGATCAGCTCGTCCGAATAACCGGGCGAAGCGTAACCTTCCCAGATCTTCCTGACGATTTTAGCATTATAACCGGTCTCCTCTGCTAATTCTCTCCTGGCAGCGTCCTCGCCCTTTTCCCCGGTCAAGGGAACACCGGCCGGGACCTCAAGCAAAACCTCGCCGGTCGGCTGGCGAAATTGGCGGACAAAAACCATCTCCTTGTCCTGAGTAATGGCTATCACCGCCACCGCGCCGGGATGTTCCACGACCTCCCGGGTTGACTGCTTGCCGTTGGGCAATTCCACAGTATCCCGTCTCAAACCAAGCAAAGTCCCTTTATAAAGCCGCTCTGACTTAACCTGTTTCTCTTTTAGTTCTTTCATCTAATTAATTCCTGGATAAAATTAAGCACGACTTCAGCCCCTTTGATCATATCAGAGATCCGGGCATATTCCCGGGTAGTATGCACGTTATGCATCCCGGTACCCAGGTTAAGGCACGGCACCCCCAGAGCATTAAAAATATTGGCGTCGGAACCGCCGCCGGTGGTTTTGGCAATTGGTTTGCCTCCTGCCCGCCTGACCGCCCTGGCCACCAGATCAAAGATGCGGCTATTCTCTTTGACGCGATAAGCTGGATACATCTTTTCCAGTTTGAACATTATTTTAGCGCCGGCTTTGCGGCCTTCTTTTCTCAATCCGACCTGCATCTGCTTGATCTGCCTGTTCAGTTTCTTTGGGTCATGGCTGCGCGCTTCGCCTTTCAGCATGACTTCATCAGGGATAATATTCGTGGCTTTGCCCCCTTTGATCACGCCGATATTCGCGGTTGTTTCCTTATCGATCCGGCCTAGCCGCATTTTATTTATAGCCGCGGCCGCCACTTTTATGGCATTAATGCCGTTTTCCGGATGGATCCCGGCATGAGCCGCTTTCCCATAAATTACCGCCGTCATGTTTATCTGCGCCGGGGCTTGGTTCAATATTTTATTGAATTCACCGCTATCCAGAACGATCCCGAGGTCAGCTTTCAAGAGGCTTTTGGGCAAAGCTTTTGCCCCCATAATGCCGATCTCTTCAGCCACCGTGAAGATGACCCGGATAGGCGGGTGTTTCAGCCTGTTTTCTTTTAAGACTCGCAAGACTTCAAGGATCACGGCGACCCCGGTTTTATCATCCGCGCCCAATACCGTGCTGCCGTTAGTCCTGATCACATTTTTTCTTCTGATCGGCCGGATCTTTTGGCCAGGGCCGACCGTATCAACATGGGCATTAAGCAGCAGACGTGGTTTCTTGGCTCCCCGGCCGGGAACATCAGCGATCAAATTGCCGATCTCTCCTCCCCTGGGTTTCCCCGCTAAAAAAGACACTAAGCCCAGGTTTTTTAGCTCTTTTTGCAGGTAGGCAACAACTTGCGCTTCCTTAAGGGAAAGACTGTCGATCTTAACCAGTCTGATAAATGTTTCTACTAATCTTCTTTTATCGATCATTTAAAATGCTCATAGCCGCCGGACTTTATTTCCTTGATCCTGCCATGTTTATCAAGCAGGTTAACGCCGCTTTTGCGCGGGCAGATATCGCCGACAATTGATACTTTGGTCCGGCCCAGCACTTTTTTAAGTTTCCTGATATTTTTAGCCGGGATCGTAAAGACCAGCTCATATTCTTCCCCGCCGTGAAGCGCCTGGGCAAGCGACGCTCCCCTGGCGACCGGCACTTCACTCTCATAAACAACCGCCCCGACCCGGCTGGCCTTGCAGATCTCTAGAATTGACCTGACCAGCCCATCCGAGCTGTCGATCATGGCGGTCGCTAAGCCGGACTTGGCTAGTGCTCTCGCTTCCTGGAATAGAGTAACGCGTAATGCGTAATGCGAAGGGTATCCCTTAGCCGCGGGGCCGCCGAACTTACCCGTTACGCAAATCAAATCCCCGACCCTGGCAGTCGAGCGCAACAGCAGATTTGCCTTTTCAACTTCTCCAAGCAGAGTAATGGAAATGACGATCTCTTTGGGCGAGGCGACCGTGTCGCCGCCGATGATGTCTATTTTTTGTTTTCTTGCCAAAGCGTTAATGCCCCGGTAAAGCTCATCGATCGCCTTAACACTCATGGTTTTTGGGACACCGACCGTCACTAGCGCATGGGCCGGCCATCCCCCCATCGCCGCGATATCAGAGATATTGGCCGCTAAAGCTTTCTGCCCGAGGCGAAAAAACGAGGCGCCTTTTCTTTTGAAATGAACATTTTCGATAAGGGTATCTGTGGTGATTAATAAATATTTGCCTTCATTTGTCATTTGCAGCACGGCTGCGTCATCCCCTATCCCGATAATCGTTGAAGGGAGCCGCGGTTCCCGCTTGGCAATGCGGTCGATCAAGCCGAATTCGCCGATGTTCGAAAGTTTCACGGACCAATTATAACATAAGGGGGATTATTACTGCGATAGGCCGTTAAGCGGCCAGCTGCCTGTAAACCTGCAGATATTTTTCCGTTGGGGCTTCCCAGGACGAATCAAATTCCATCGCCAGACGCCGCATACCTGCCCAGGCGTCCTTGTTTTCGGCAAATAATCTGTAAACCTCTAAAAGTTTTACGCCCATTGCATTCTCAATGCTTTCCGCGATGGGGAGAACAAAGCCATTTTCACCATCTCTAACAACCTGGCCTAATCCCCCGACCGGCCTGACCAGCGGCAATGTCCCCAGCCGCATCGCCTTGAGCATCAAAAGGCCGCACGGCTCCTCATGGGAAGGGAGCACAACAATATCTGCGCCGGCAATAAAAGAAGGTTCAAAAACCGAATTGAACTGGCTGAACCTGACATAGCGTAGCTGGTTAGGGAAGCGTGAAACTTTTGACTCAAACATCCTTTCAACACTTTTATCCCCTTTCCCGAAGATTACGATCTGCGCCGGCGTGCTATATATCTGGTTTACCACTCCGCCCGAAAACTCAACGATCCCTTTATTCTGCACCAACCTCTGCGACCAAAGAACGATCGGTATTTCTGGATCTTGCGGCAGGCCCAACTGCTGCTGCAGGCGCAGATGGCATTCTCTTTTCCCGGCCAGGTCCGCGCGGCTAAAAGTCGTCGGGATCATACCTTCGCGAAACAATCCCTCGGGAGTAAAATTCTCGCTGATCCCGTTAAGGGTGCCGCATAGCTTATCCGCATTTTTCGCGACCGCTTGAACGTATTCTTGGTGAAGCGTTTTTCCCGACTTTAATTCTTCGGCATATCTTTCACTGACCGTTAC
>JAQTLJ010000119.1 GCA_028714935.1 Candidatus Margulisiibacteriota bacterium
ATAATTATGCTGACATGTGGAAAAACGTCAATTTTGGGCTTTACCTGAAGAATTCGCTCATCATTTGCGGTTTGACTATGCTGTTTGCCATGATCTTTGCGACGTTCGCGGCATATTCGTTATCGCGCTTCCGTTTTCCGGGTTCAGACCTCTTCAGCAACGCGATCCTGGCGACGCAGATGATCCCGATGATCATGTATCTGATACCGATCTATATTATGTTCGTTAAATTTACTATGATGTCCGGGATCCCGGTTAAAGGGACATATGCCGGCATTGTCATGATCTATTCCGCCTGGTTCCTGCCGTTCTCCATCTGGATCCTGCGCGGCTTTTTTGCGGCCATCCCGAAAGAACTGGAAGAGGCGGCTATGATCGACGGCTGCAACCGGCTGCAGGTATTTTGGTATGTGGCGCTGCGCCTGGCGCTGCCCGGCATTGTCGCCACCGGCATCTATATCTTTTTGCAGGCCTGGGATGAGCTGATGTTCGCCTGGGTCCTGACTAACGGCGATACGATGACGATCCCGGTCGGGATCAGGCTATTTGTGGGCAATTACCAGAACCGTTTCGACCTGATGATGGCGGCGGCGACGGTTGCAACGCTGCCGGTCGTTGTGCTATTCTTCCTGCTGCAAAGGCATATTGTGCGCGGCTTAACGGCCGGAGCGATCAAAGGCTAGAGAGGAGTCAGTCTAATGAAAAGCAAATTGTTGGCTGTCAGTTGTTTGTTGTTAGTTTGCATGTCAGTTGCCTGGTCGATGTCCCACGCCACCGGCGACACCGTCATTACGGAAAGAAAAGTCTTTCTGGGCGTGTTCAGGGAAGGCGCACCCAAAAACATGGCTTTGATCAAACAGTTCGAAACGCAGGCCGGCAAAAAACCGGCGATGATCATGTGGTACCAGGACTGGGCCCAGGAATTCCCGAAAGAAGAGGCGCAGAACGTTGCCGGTTATGGGGCCGTACCCCATATTGTCTGGGAGCCATGGTACTGGAGTGACCACAACAAGGTAAAATTGCAGGATATTATCGACGGGAAGTGGGATGGCTATATCCGCTCCTGGGCAAAATCGGTCAAAGAATTTGGCCAGCCGGTTTTCCTGCGTGTCGGGCATGAATTTAACATGGAAGGCTATCCTTGGGGCATCGTCAACAACGACAAGGATCCCGACATCTACATAAAAGCTTACCGCCGCATTGTTGATATTTTCAGGAAAGAGGGGGCGGATAATGCCAGATGGATCTGGGCGCCGATGAACTATTCCTTCCCGGATGAGTCATGGAACGATTGGGTCAAAGCCTATCCCGGAGATAATTATGTGGACTGGATCGGCTTTGACGGGTATAACTGGGGTACAACCCAGAGCTGGAGCGACTGGCAGGCGCTAAAATATCTTTTCCGCGATCAGATGCGCAAAGCCCACAAGCTTTGGCCGAACAAGCCGATTATGATCGCTGAATTCGCTTCCACTGAACAGGGGGGCGACAAGGCGGCCTGGATCAAAGAATTACCCAGTTATTTAAAGACCAGCATGCGTGATATTGATTTGATCGTTTGGTTCGATGTGAAAAAAGAGACCGATTGGCGGATCAATTCTTCCGAGAGATCATTGGCGGCTTTTAAAGCGATCATGAAAGACCCGCTCTTTTCCAGTTTTGGAGAAGAATTAGCCCAAGTCACTGTCCCCGCGGGCAGGGGAATTAAGAAGACGGCAATCGCGACCAAAGCCTCGGGGCCGGTCAAGATCGACGGCAAGCTTGATGAGTGGAGCAATTGCGTGCCGCTGGTGATGAAAGATATCTCCTTCTTCAAGGAGGGCCTTGTTTGGGGCGGGCTGGCGGACCTTTCGGGCGATATTTGTTTAATGTGGGATGATGCCAACCTCTATCTGGCGGCAAAGGTGGCCGATAAGATCCCGTTGGTCAATAAGAAGAAGAACCAGGATATCTGGAATGGGGACGCGATCGAGATGGTTATCAGCCTCGATCCCGGCGCGGACCAGCGGCGGGATTCTTTTGACCGCACCGATTACCAGGTCGGCTTCGGCACCGGCGACGGCAGGACGAACAAGCCGACGATCTGGAACTGGCAGAGAAGAAGGGTCCCGACCGGCAGTGAGATCGTCGTGAAAAAAACCGATAAACCATTGGGCTATACCATGGAGGCCAAGATCCCCTGGGCTTTCTTCGGGGCTTTTGTCCCGACAACCGGAGCAAAGATCGGGTTCGATATTGCCCTGGATGACGCGGACCTGGCCGGTGAACGGGAAAAACAGTTTATCTGGAACGGCGATTACTATTTCTATAAGGACCCGAGCGTTTGGGGAATAGTTGAATTTAAATAATTAAGGGGGAGATCAAATTGAATAAGGTAAAGGTTGGGATGCTGGTTTTGTTGCTGGTCATTGGTTGTTTGTCCCTGTCGGCAGGAGCGATGAGCGGCGGCGCCCCGCCCAAAAATGTTGAACCGGTCCAGCTGGGGAATGCGTATCTGATTGATAATTTTGAATCCGGCAGCCTGAAGTCGCCGCGGGAGTGGTGGACATTTGACATTAAGAAGGCTGGGATCGCGCCCAATGCCGGCCTGACGGCTGGGGACGAAAAAGTGGCGCAGGCAGTCGGCAAATATTCGCTCGCGCTTCAGGGCAATGCCAAGAGCTGGTATGTCGGCGGCTGCGGCACTTATCTGGCCAAGGAGGGGCAGGATCTGTCCAAATATAGTTCCCTGCAAATCGATGTTTACGGCAACGGGGAAGGTTCCGGCACAGTGAAGCTCGAACTGCTTGATGATGATAACAAGAACTGGCAGATAGAACAGGATGCGGCCAAGAGCTACGCGCCGATGTATGACGATAAGTATTCCTACAGCCTGACGGTTGATTGGAACGGCTGGAAGCGGGTGACCATTCCTTTTGCCGATTTTGTTGACGATAATCCTGGAGTTGGGGATGACGTCTGGAATCCGCAGCAGAAGGACGATTCGGGCGGCGTGCTCCAGGTCCAGGTCGTTTGCATTGCCCCGACCGATAAAGGGAGCGTCAATTACAACTTGGACAATATTTATCTGACCGTACAGGAAAAATAAGGAACCTAGCCGCGATATGACGGGCAGGTTCTAAAGAATGAAGCAGTTATTTTATTTAATACTGACCGTCATCCTGCTTTTTCAAAGCGCAGTAAATTCTTTTGCCGCCGTTTCCGCCACGGTTGAAGCGACCAGTTCCCAGCCCTTATTCCTGGAGCTCTGGAACAACGCGGCTTTTTACGATACCAATCTGGAGAAAAAAAAGTATGCTTCCGTCCTGGCCAGGTTTGAAGGTAAGGCTGGTTTAAATGTTTTCCGTTATCCCCTCCAGGTCTACGGCGTTTATTACGGGGCAGCTTCGCAATCCAACGATTACTGGGATAATTACTTTTATTCCGGCGGCGGAGTACGACTTATCCCTTTTCGTGATTTTTACGGTAAAGATTGGAGGACGGAATGGCTGAGCGGGCTAAAGATATATTATGAGGACCTCTCCGCCAGTTATTTTAAGAACGCCGCTTCCGCGGAAGCCCTGGCCAAGAAAGACACCCGTTATGGGGTCGAGATCTGGCATGAATGGAACCAGGACAATCCCGATTACCGGCTGCCGTGGGCCGAACTCTGGTTCAATTATTCTCATCGTGAGACCAACTTCGGTTGGGAGGAATTTAAGACCGATGTTATGAACGTCCAGCCTAAATTAGGGATCTACCTGAGCGATGTTATCAAGGCGTATTTGCGGGGAGACCTGGTCGCGTCCTACAAAGAAGGGCCCAGTTATACTTTTCTTAATGTCGCTGATTACGGGCTGGGGGTGCGTTTTGAGCCGTGGCGCGGCACCCAGACCAGGGACGATCTTTTGAAAAAATTCAAAATGTTCCTTGAAGTCCTGGGGGTATCATATTTGAAAGGTTATGAGCCGACCGATCCCGGCAAAAGGGTTTCTTCGGACGTGCGCTTTGGCATTGAGTTTTCCTACGGACGTTAAATAATGTATTTGATCGTTGGTTTAGGCAATCCTGGGCCTGAATACGCCGCCACCCGGCATAATCTGGGTTTCCTGGCGGTTGGTGAGCTGGCCTCACGTCTTGGCCTTAAGACCCTCAAGGAAAAACACCACTCCTACCTCGGCGAAGTAAAGATCTGTGAGCATAAGGTATTGATAGCG
>JAQTLJ010000120.1 GCA_028714935.1 Candidatus Margulisiibacteriota bacterium
CGCCGATTACTCCGGGCGATCGGTTATTGTGGTCGGCCCTAATCTTAAACTTCATCAGTGTGGTTTGCCTAAAGAAATGGCGCTGGAGCTCTTCAAGCCGTTTGTTATTCGCAAACTGGTAGACAGAGGATTAGCGCAAAATGTTAAATCTGCCAAACGGATGATCGACCGACAGGAGATTATTGTCTGGGATATCCTGGAAGAAGTGATCAAGGGCCATCCGGTTCTGCTTAACCGCGCACCAACCCTGCACCGTCTTGGCATCCAGGCTTTCGAGCCGATTTTGGTGGAAGGGAAAGCGATCCAGATCCATCCGTTGGTTTGCCCGGCTTTTAACGCCGACTTCGACGGCGACCAGATGGCTGTTCACGTTCCGCTGCTTTTCGAGGCGCAGGTAGAATCAAGGATCTTAATGCTCTCATCCAATAATCTGTTATCACCGGCTTCCGGCCGGCCGGTTGTCACGCCGACCCAGGACATGGTGCTCGGCACGTATTATATGACGGTGCAGGATGAGCGCATTGAACAGGGGAAAGGCAAGGTTTTTGCCAATGACTGGGAAGCGATGATCGCCAACGACCTTGATGAAGTCAGCATCAACGCGATCATCAAGGTTAGGCGGCGGGGTGAAATATTTGAGACCAGTGTTGGTCGGATCAAGTTTAATTATACTTTAAACCGGGTCTTAAAGCGGCGCGGGATCGATGAGGAATATCCGTTTATCAACTATGTTTTGGGGAAGAAAGAGCTGGAGCGGCTGATCTCTGATTGCTATAACCGCTACGGCAGCGCAGTTACCGCGGAGATCGCCGACGAGATCAAACGTCTCGGGTTTAAATACGCGACCCTGGCCGGGGTATCGATTTCCATTGAAGACCTGGTCGTCCCGGCCAAGAAGAAAGAGATCGTCGAAAAAGCAACCCATCAGGTTGAAGAACTGGAAAAGCATTTCCGGGCCGGCACACTGTCCAGAAAAGAAAAGTTTATCCGCTCGCTTGATATCTGGAGCAATGTCACCGAAGAAGTGACCAATCTGATGCTCAAGGAAATGGACAAGTTAAATTCCGTTTACATGATGGCTTTCTCCGGCGCCCGCGGCAACGTCCAGCAGGTGCGTCAGCTCAACGGGATCCGCGGCTTGATGGCGGATCCGTCCGGGAACATCATCGAGATACCGATCAAAACTAATTTTAAAGAAGGACTGACCGTGACCGAGTATTTCATCTCTTCTTATGGAGCGCGCAAAGGTCTGGTCGACACCGCCCTGCGTACTGCCGATTCGGGTTATCTGACCAGAAGATTGGTCGATGTGGCCCAGGATGTCATGATCACCGAAGAGGATTGCGGCGCTAAGGAGGGGATCGTTCTTTCTACCGTGCGTGAGGGCTACGAAGAAGTTATTCCGCTTTGGCAAAGGCTGCTTTACAGGACCCCGGTTAAGAACATAGTCGATCCTCTGTCGGCAAAGGTCTTGGCCAAGGGCGGGGAGATGATCGATGCCGAAACCGCTAAAAGCATTCTTGAAGCCGGGATCGAGAAAGTAGAGGTCAGGTCGGTGCTGGCCTGCAAAACAAAGAAAGGTCTCTGCCAGAAATGCTATGGGCTCGATCTTTCCACCCTGCGGATGGTGAATATCGGGGAAGCAGTCGGTATTATCGCCGCGCAATCGATCGGTGAGCCGGGAACACAGTTGACCATGAGAACCTTCCACATTGGCGGCGTCGCTTTACATAAAGCGGCAAAGATCTCGGTCAAGACGAAGCACGGCGGAACAGTTCATTTTGATGAAGGGACAGAGCTCAAAGATATCATTGATGAGCTGGGCGAAAAGCAAAAGATGATCACCCGCAGCTCAACCCTGTTCGTGAAAATTAAAGATAAGATGGAAGAGTATCCGCTGCCGGTCGGCGCCATGCTCAAAGTCAAGGATGGCCAGAAGATCGGAGCGGGCGAGCCCTTTGCGGTCTATGACCCGACCTATGAATTTGTAATTTCCAGCGCGGCCGGAAGAATTATGTATCTTGACCTGGAAGTGTCTGAAAGAAGGAAAGATAAGATCGCCAAACGCGATGGCGAGGTCTTTGTTTTTAATCCAAAAGTCAAATCGGAATACAGCCTTCCCAAAGGTGCTCAGCTGTTCGTTAAGGTCGGCGACAAGGTTAAGGCGGGCGATGAGGTGGCCGCCGGGATCATCTCCAAATCACCGGGCTTGGTGACAGTGGCGAAGAAAGATGAAGTTGTCGTTGTGCCGGGAGAAAATTTTCTTGTTATTGCCGGCTCAAGAGTTTTTGTTGAGGATGGGGCAGATATCGACAGTTATGACGTGCTTGCCCGGGTCGAGTCCATAAGAAGAGATCCCAGTAAAACCAGGGATATTATTCAAGGTCTACCCAAAGTGGAAGAGCTGTTCGAGGCCCGGCGTCCGCGTGACGCCGCCATTTTGGCGGATATTGACGGGATGGTCGAGGTCAAGGAGAGCGAGGGTGTCAGGGTCGTTAAAGTGATCGGCCAAAAAGGGGAGACCAAGGAATATCTTGTGCCGTATGAGACCAGACTGCGGGTTATTTCCAACGATAAAGTACATAAGGGGATGCAGCTGACGGAGGGGACGGTCAATCCGCATGATGTTTTAAGTATCCTGGGCGTTAACGCGGTCCAGACATTTTTAGTGGATGAAGTGTTGAAGATTTACCGGGGTCAGGGAGTTACAATTTCCGATAAACATGTTGAAGTCATTGTCAGACAGATGACCAAAAAAGTGCGTATCGTTTCGCCCGGAGAGACAGTGCTCTTGCCGGGAGAATTGATAGAGAAGAACAGCCTGGATGATCTTAATGAAAAAATAAAAGGTGAAGATGCGACCGCGACCGAAGTTCTGCTGGGTATCACCAAGGCTTCTCTGACGACCGAAAGCTTTATTTCGGCGGCTTCCTTCCAGGAGACAGCCAGGGTTTTGACCGATGCCGCGATCAATGGCAAGATCGATCAGATGTACGGCCTTAAAGAGAATGTGATCATTGGTAAAGCGATACCGGCGGGGACCGGTTTTTCAGATTACCGCTATCTGGAACTGGTGCCGACCGCGGGTTTAATGGGACAGCTCGAAGTAGCTGCTCAGGCGGAGGAAAGTTAATATGCCGACAATCAATCAGTTGATCCGAAAAGGCAGAACTCAGAAAAAGGTCAAGAGCCGGGCCAAAGCTTTAAAAGGCAGCCCGTTGCGCCGCGGCGTTTGCCTGAGGGTTTACACCACGACGCCGAAAAAACCAAACTCCGCACTGCGCAAGGTCGCCAGGGTTAGATTGACCTCGCACGTTGAAGTAACTGCTTATATCCCGGGAGTTGGCCACAATCTTCAGGAGCACTCAGTCGTTTTGGTGAGAGGCGGCAGGGTCAAAGATCTGCCGGGGGTGCGCTATCACATTGTCAGAGGTGCTTTTGACACAGCGGGTGTTGAGGGCAGGAAACAGGCACGATCCAAGTACGGAGCAAAATTGCAGAAAGGAAAAGGAGGAGCCGCCGGTGCCTAGATACGGAAGAGTCCCCAAGAAAAAGATCCCTCCGGATCCGGTTTACGGCAGTGTTCTGGTCCAGAAATTCATTAATAAATTGATAATCGACGGCAAAAAGAGCGCGGCGGAAACGATCGTCTACTCTGCGTTCGAAGAGATAAAGAAGAAATTAAACAAAGAACCGTTGGAGATCTTTGAAAAGGCGCTGAACAATGTTGCCCCGCTGTTGGAAGTAAAGCCAAGAAGGGTCGGGGGCGCCACTTACCAAATACCGGTTGAAGTTTCAAAAGCCAGGGCGCAGGCGATGGCGATGCAGTGGATCAGAGAGATCTGCCAAAAAAGGCCGGAAAAATCGATGGTTGCGGCCTTAAGCGCCGAGCTGCTTGACGCTTTTAACGGAGCGGGCAATTCGATCAAAAAAAGAGAGGATCTGCACAAAACGGCAGAAGCCAATAAAGCTTTTGCCCATTTCAGGTGGTAAAGAAAATAAATGGTTAGAGAGCATCAGCTGGATAAATATCGGAATATGGGATTTGCGGCTCATATTGACGCTGGCAAGACCACGACCACGGAACGGGTCCTGTTTTACAGCGGGCGGCTGCACCGGCTTGGTGAAGTACATGA
>JAQTLJ010000121.1 GCA_028714935.1 Candidatus Margulisiibacteriota bacterium
CCGAAGTAGCTGAAATGCTCTCCAAGACCGGTTTTATTGCGGCCAAAGTTAACGGTTTGCTTGATTGGGAAAGGGGATATTAATGGCCATTAAAGGCGTCGGAATTGATATAATTGAGATCGACCGGATAAAAGAAGCGGTTGAGAAATACGGCGATACTTTTCTTAAAAGAGTGTTTACGGACGGAGAGATCAATTACTGCCGCCGGAGAAAAAGCTACAGGATCCCGGAACTGGCGGTCAGGTTTGCCGCAAAAGAAGCATATTCCAAGGCGATCGGGACCGGGATTAAGGGATTCGGACGTAAAAACCATGGCATTGGCTGGAAGGAAATTGAGATCGTGAATAATTCGCACGGTAAACCACTGATCTCAATTAAAGGCAAAGCATCAGCAAAGGTCCAGTTGAGCCTTTCGCACTCGAGGGATTACGCGGTGGCGTCAGTTTATGTTGAAGCATAAAAGGTTGCTCCCCAAAAGAAAGCTAAACGCCAACAAAGGCGATTTTGGCCGGGCATTGATCGTGGCCGGGTCCTCTGGCATGATGGGGGCGGCGATCCTGGCCTCCCGCGGAGCGTTAAGGGTCGGCGCCGGCTTGACCTATCTTGCCGTTCCTAAAGAACTGGTCAACTATATTAATCTGGCTACGCCGGAAGTCATTGTTCTGCCGTTCGATAAAATAAATAATCTTAAGCCCAATGTAATTGCCATCGGCCCTGGTCTTGGAATATCAAGCGATATAAAGAAACTACTTGCGTCTCTCATCACTTGTCCATCGCCCCTCATTATAGATGCGGACGGGATCAATGTTCTGGCAAAAAATCCGGGACTTTTGAAGAACAATAGATCCAGTGTCATTATCACTCCTCATCCCGGGGAGCTGGCGCGCCTGATCGGCAAAAGTGTTGAGGCGATCCAGAGAGACCGGCTGGCTGCGGCCAAGGAAACGGCCAGGCGTTTTAACTGTATTGTTGTGTTAAAAGGTTATCGGACAGTGATCGCCGATCATTTAGGCAAAGTATTATTGAACCCGACAGGGAATCCGGGCATGGCTGCCGGCGGCGTGGGTGATGTGTTGACCGGGATGATCGCTGGACTAATAGCCCAAGGATTAAAGCCCTGGGAGGCGGCGGTGCTGGGCGTTTATTTACACGGCTTAGCGGGTGACCTGGCGGCGAAAGTCAAAGGCGAATATGCTATGATTGCTTCGGATCTTGTGGAGAAAATACCTGATGCCATACGGAAAAGTAGCTGAAAACGTAGGGAATAAGACCATTGAGGTCCTCGAGGAATTTGGCAAGGTTACCGGCCTCGGCTGGGAAACCGTAAAAAGTATTTTCCGCGGTAAAACCAATTTAAAACTCACTTTTGACCAGATGGTCAAGATCGGGATAGACTCCCTGCCGCTGGCCCTGGTTACTTCTGGTTTTGTCGGCATGGTTTTTGCCATCCAGATCGCCGGCGAATTCGTCAGGTTCGGCGCCGGCAAATATGTCGGCGGTGTCATGAGCATCGGCATGGCGCGAGAACTTGGCCCGGCCATCACCGGCATTGTGGTGGCGGCGAGGGTAGCGGCGGCGATTACGGCGGAGATCGGGACGATGCAGGTTAAAGAGCAGATCGATGCCTTAAAGGCGCTCGGCGCCAGCCCCATCCGCTATTTGGTCGTACCGCGCTTTATTTCGACCTCATTAATGCTGCCTTTACTGACCATTTTAGCCGATATTATCGGCTTTGGCGGAGGGTACCTGGTCGCTACATGTTTAGGCAGTATTAATCCGGTTGAATACATGAGCACCGCCCAACAGATGCTGAAAACCTGGGATGTCTACGGCGGGATCCTTAAGACGGTCATTTTTGGCATGATCATTGCGGTCATCGCCTGCTACAAGGGGCTGACAACAAAGGGCGGCGCCAAAGGGGTGGGGGAAGCGACCACTTCTTCCGTGGTCACTACTTTGCTGACGCTTTTTATCGTCAATTATTTTTTGTCGGTATTGTTTTTTAAATGATCAAATTAATCAATTTAACAAAATATTTTGGCAGCCTGAAAATTATCGAAAAGGTAAATTATGAGTTCCGCGACGGAGAATCCGTGGCGATCATCGGCCCTTCCGGATGCGGGAAAAGCACTCTGCTGAAGTTGTTGATCAGGCTGGAAGAGCCGACGTCGGGAACGGTGGTCATAAATAATTTAGATGTGCCAAAGCTGTCAGAAGAGGGCCTGATCGGTCTCCGGAAGAATGTCGGGATGATCTTCCAGAGCTCGGCGCTTTTTGATTCCCTTAATGTCTATGAGAACGTAGCCTTTGCCTTGCGGGAACACACAGACCTCAAAGAACGGGAGATCACTAAAATTGTAAAAGAAAAATTGCGGCTGGTTGACCTGGAAGGAACGGATCGGTTAATGCCCGAGGAGCTGTCAGGCGGCATGCAGAAGCGGGTGAGCATTGCCCGGGCGCTCGCGTTTGAGCCGAAGATCATTCTTTATGATGAGCCGACGACCGGGCTTGACCCGATTACCTCTGTAAATATTGAGGACTTAATGATAAAATTGAACCGGGAATTGAAGGTCACGGCGATCGTTGTTACCCATGTGTTGCAGACTGTTTACCGGGTAGCAAACCGGATAGTCATGCTTCATGAAGGCAAATTTATTGAAGCCGGGACGCCGGAGCAGACGCAAAGGACCAGCGATCCGGTTATCAGGAAGTTCATAACGGGAGGCTTATAATATGTCGATATCCACGCCGGCCAGGGTGGGACTATTCACATTAATTGCCTTATTTGCCCTTGGGGCGATCATTGTCTGGAAAACGGACATCTTTATGACCAGCAAGGGTTATGAAATGATCGGCTCTTTTGAGAATATTGAAGGCTTGACCATCGGTTCGGAGATCAGGTACCGCGGTTTTAAAGTCGGCAAGGTGATGCGGATCGACCCGGCGCCCCATGATATCCGCGTTTATTCCGTGATCGACAAGGATATTAAATTTCCGATCGATTCCCATCTCCGGGTTTCTTATGACGGGATTGTCGGTTTAAAGTTCCTGGAGATTAGGCCCGGGGTTTCGGGAGAGGTTTATGCGACGCCGGCGGTCCTTTACGGGGTCAAAACATCAGCGATCGTTGATTTTATCGATATCGGGGCTCAGAACCTGATCGAAACTAAAAAGATCTTTTCGGACATTCGGCGCATGATCGAGGATCCCAAGCTTCAGCAAGCGATCTACGGCACGGTTTATACCGCTAATAATGTGGCCGGAGAAATGGAAAATCTAACCAAGGAACTGCGCGAGACCAATCGGGGGATCCAGGCGATCGTAGCTGATCCAAAATTCCAGAATAATGTCAAAGGGACTATCAGGGAGACCGAAAAGACGCTGTCATCTGCCAACAAGTTTTTTGATTCGGTTGGCAGTATGAACGTACGAGCTTTAGGCGGAGTTGATGTCGGTTCGCTTGCCAATGCGGTCAAGGGCAATGTTGATATCGTGCAGAGCGATCGCAATTATCTCCGTTTTGGGATAGGCGAGGGGCCGACCCGGCAGGTAAGCCTGCTTGATGTGCTTTTTAACTCACGGATAAACGATAGTTTTGGTTTCCGGCTGGGGACGATCAATAATCAGCTCGGCGGCGGGCTGGCCTTATATCCTTCGCGTTTAGTTACTCTGCGCGGGGATGTATATGATATTAATAATGAAAAGGTTGCTGGCGCTGTAACTACGCGCTTATGGCCCAAGATCCGTTTAGGTTATGAGTACCAAATGGAAGATTATATGGACCTGGCTTTTAAAGGCGACGACCTTTTAAACCAAGGCTACCGTAATTTTACCATTGGCATCCTGGTTAAGCCGCCCGGGGCCAGAATTTACTGATCGTTCAAAGCTTTATGGCCAAAGGCGCAAGGGCCCCTTTCATTTTACTGCTCTGCTTTCTTGCTGCTCCGGTCTGGGCCGTTAATTTCCATAAACAGATCAATACTATCGACCTGATGATCGAATCACCCGGCGCCTATGATGAGGCCGGCAAGAAGTACTTTGTTGACAAGAACAATCAGCTGGGGGTTGCTGTCGAGTTCGGTGAGCTCAAGGTCAAGGCGACCCAGGTTAGTTATGACCCG